>NZ_KV791962.1:0-562 GCF_001808035.1 Proteus sp. HMSC14B05
ATTCTCAATAATAATCGGCATTGCGTCAGTAGGGTTATTGCATGGGGCGAAAGTCCGATAGCCGCTATCCATATAAGCTAATACAGATTCTTCCGTTAATAAGCATTTCTTCTTTAACCTTGTAGCAACTAATTCATTAATTTGAAGGTCGGTGTACTTATTATAGCTATTCATTGATTATCATCCTGTAATTTCTATATCGTCAGAGTCAATAAACCAAGGTTCAATTTCATCAACCCGAATACCCATATCATCTAGAGAAGGATAGCCATCAATTCCTTTATCTTTAGACCAATCGAATTGCTCGGTAAGCCATTCTTCATCCTTGAAGTTATTGAATGCTATTTGCTGGAAGCACTCAGCACAGAACATTGCAAAACCTGCTTTCTCATGGCTACCGTGTATATCAGCTCTATATTCATCACCAGAATAGAATTTATTAATTTGTTCACATGATTTTTTAAATTTATCTTCATCGATAACAGTGACAACCATTTCTAAATCTTTTTGCCACGAACCAGAATTTATTTTAATTTGTCTCATCTGTATATTTCTCCACAAA
>NZ_KV791963.1:0-1186 GCF_001808035.1 Proteus sp. HMSC14B05
TGTCTAAAGAAAAATTTGAACGTTCAAAACCGCACGTTAACGTTGGTACTATCGGCCACGTTGACCACGGTAAAACAACTCTGACTGCTGCAATCACTACAGTTTTAGCTAAAACTTACGGTGGTGCTGCTCGTGCATTCGACCAAATCGATAATGCGCCAGAAGAAAAAGCGCGTGGTATCACCATCTCTACTTCACACGTAGAATACGATACTCCAACTCGCCACTACGCACACGTAGACTGCCCAGGTCACGCCGACTATGTTAAAAACATGATCACTGGTGCTGCGCAAATGGACGGCGCTATTCTGGTAGTAGCAGCAACTGATGGTCCAATGCCACAAACTCGTGAGCACATCCTGTTAGGTCGTCAGGTTGGTGTTCCTTACATCATCGTATTCCTGAACAAATGTGACATGGTAGATGATGAAGAGCTGTTAGAATTAGTTGAAATGGAAGTTCGTGAACTTCTGTCTCAATACGATTTCCCAGGTGATGACACTCCAGTAATCCGTGGTTCAGCGCTGAAAGCACTGGAAGGCGAAGCAGAGTGGGAAGCAAAAATTGTTGAATTAGCAGAAGCACTGGATTCTTATATCCCAGAGCCAGAGCGTGCAATTGACAAACCATTCCTGTTACCAATCGAAGATGTATTCTCAATCTCAGGCCGTGGTACAGTAGTTACTGGTCGTGTAGAGCGTGGTATCATCAAAGTAGGTGATGAAGTTGAGATTGTTGGTATCAAAGAAACCGCAAAAACAACTTGTACTGGCGTTGAAATGTTCCGTAAATTACTTGACGAAGGTCGTGCAGGTGAGAACGTAGGTGTTCTACTGCGTGGTACAAAACGTGAAGAAATCGAACGTGGACAAGTACTGGCGAAACCAGGCTCAATCAACCCACACAACAAATTTGAATCAGAAGTTTATATTCTGAGCAAAGATGAAGGTGGTCGTCACACACCATTCTTCAAAGGCTACCGTCCACAGTTCTACTTCCGTACAACTGACGTAACTGGTACTATCGAATTACCAGAAGGCGTAGAAATGGTAATGCCAGGCGACAACGTGAACATGATCGTTGAACTGATCCACCCAATCGCAATGGACGAAGGTTTACGCTTCGCAATCCGTGAAGGTGGCCGTACAGTAGGTGCGGGTGTTGTTGCTAAAGTATTAGGTTAATT
>NZ_KV791964.1:0-91421 GCF_001808035.1 Proteus sp. HMSC14B05
AATTGCGAGGCTACTTTGCCAGTGTTTGTGCTGACTTTGATGTTGAACTGGTTGAAATGGATGGGGATCACGTTCATGTACTGATTAATTACCCGCCAAAACTGGCGATATCTAATCTGGTTAACAGCCTTAAAGGGGTATCGAGTCGATTACTTCGACGTGATCGTCCTGATATTGCCCAACGTGATTACTGCAAGGGGGGTTCTTTGGTCGCCGAGTTATTTCGCAGGGAGTTGTAGTGGCGAACCAATATCCATTATCCGCCAGTACATTGAGCAACAGGAAACACCGAGTTAGTTAAAAAACCGCGCCTTATATCCCCGACCTGAAGGACGGGGTTTTACGGTGCTTTGGATAAACTGTTATAGGCTATAACTAAAGTTGTTAGCCTAATAATTGAGATTTGGTTAATTC
This sequence comes from Proteus sp. HMSC14B05, assembly GCF_001808035.1. NCBI lineage: Bacteria > Pseudomonadati > Pseudomonadota > Gammaproteobacteria > Enterobacterales > Morganellaceae > Proteus > Proteus sp. HMSC14B05. Next base: position 415 of record NZ_KV791964.1, read on the forward strand.
TTTGAGAGAGGCAATTTTAACATCGGCTAATCCCCAACATTTGTCATTAAACTGCTCCGCTGCAGGCACAACAATTGAGCGCATTCTTGCAGCTTTGCAAGCAATCATACCATTGCGTGAGTCCTCTAAAGAGACACAATTAATGGGTGCGACATTAAGTGCCTTAGCAGCATTGAGATAGACTTCTGGGTGAGGTTTACTGTGCGCTAAATCAGCTGCAGAGACAACAGCAGAGAAGTAATGACGAATATTAAATAACTCAAGTACACGCTCTAGCATAAAATGCGGTGATGCTGAGGCTAAGGCTATCTTTAAACCTAATGATTGACATAAAGATAGGGCATGTTCAACACCAGGGAGCAACGGTTTTTTATCTTCAATAAGTTGTACAACGCGAGCAATCATTCTCTCTTTAGCTTCTTGTTGTGTTACGCCTTGCCAAGGTGATACTTGATACCAAAGTTCGATAACTTGATCTATTCTTAAGCCGACGGTGTCGGGCATGCTGTCAGCAAGTGATAAATCGACACCTAATTGTGCAAAGACCTCATGTTCTGCTTGTGCCCAAAACGGCTCTGAGTCGATTAGCAAACCATCCATATCAAAAATAGCGGCTTCGATGGGCAATTTAAAAGACATGTTTACTCTCCATAATAAGGTCTATGTTGATGAAAAATGATTGTAGCAAGAGTTGATTGGAAAATCTTTTTTAATCAGTTTCTTATTTCTTTTAAAAAATAAATAGAGAAAATGATAGCTATTAAATTATTGACATATTAGCCGTTAATTAGATTAGGATATTTAGGTGCATATTGCCGAATTCTATGAGTGAGGACAAAATGAGTTATCAACATGCAGGAATATATGCCATTGTAAAACGTGTTATTGGTTGGCTTATTTTTATTCCTGCCTTTATTTCAACGACAGTTTCGTTGATTGAGTTAGCTGCGATGCCAAGAGCAAATGGCGAGGGTGTTAATGCTGTAATTAATGATTTTTTTCGAGTATTAGCAGAAATGGTACAATTTAACACCCCGTGGCTAGACTTTTTTTGGCGTCATTCTCCAGTACCTAACACTCAAATAGGTTTTAGCCAACAGAATATTATCTTCTTTGTGATCTTCTTTTTAATGTTTATTGGCTTAGCACTGAGTGCATCAGGGTTAAGAATGTATCGCCAAGTGAAATATTTAAAGGAAAATATTCAAGATCAACTAATTATTGAACGAGCACTAAAAAGTGGTATTACAGCGCAAGAGCTAGAGCAGAATATAAAATTGCCAAGACATACACTATTTACTCAAGTCATGGTGCTGTATATTTCACCTATTATTGTGATCGCAATTGGTTATTTTCTGCTGAAATTTTTAGGCTGGTAGTCATCTATCACATTGACTTAATTAAAATAAACCTCGCAGGGTAACATTTGGCGAGGTTTATTTTTATCTATCGGTAAATAAAATCAGATTGTTTTAGTGTGTGCCGAGCAAATCATCAATGATTTTTCTGGCTGCTAGGTAATCTTTTTCTTCACCGAATAAATGACAGCGATTAAGGAAATAGTAGAGTTGGTAGATAGGCTGGCGTGATAGGAATTTTTCAGATAAAGGCCAGATGCTTTGGTAACCATCAAAAATATTGGCCGGCACAGAAGAGCATAGCGGTAACATGGCAATATCACATTCGCGATCACCCCAATAACAAGCAGGATCGAACATCGTTCCTTCAGATTGACCTATAGCAGCACAATTTTTAGGCCATAAGTTGCCATGTAATAGCGAGGGTTGTGGATGATGATCGGCTAAACGGTGATTAATGATTTGAATGATTTCTTCTATATCACCGAAAACCATCCCTTTCTCTGAAGCGAGTTGCAACTGGATACCGATACGCTTTTCCGAATAGAAGTAATTCCAGCGCTTCTCCCAACCATTTGCTTGAGGAGTGGTATCTATATGGGTATCGAAATCAAAACCATAACGGGGTTGTTCTTCCCATTGATGCAATTTAGCTAACTGTTGACCAAAACAATACGCGCTGTGAGGTGTAAAAGGTTGCACAGGCAGAAATTCTAACAGTAAGAAGCTAGTATCTTTACTATTGCCAATGCCTAATACGCGAGGAATACGGATCGTTTGGCTTTTTGCCAACATTTCAAGCTGTTCTGCTTCATTTTTAAAGGTGGGCAAAAATTCCCGTAGGTTAGATTTTACAAAGACAGGGATCTCACCATATTGAATTTTCCAAGTGTGGTGTATATCACCGCTTGAAAGGTGGTGTTTTTCGCTGATCTTTGCTGAAAATCCTAAATTTGATTCAAGCAAACGACCAATATTCTGCCACATAGATTACACCTCGCAAAGTTGTTTACTTAGTAGACCCAAATAGTAACGAGCGATGTTTATACTATGACAATAACACTTTAATTAAATCAATACAGTATAAAACTAAAAAACGGGATGATTATCCCGTTTTTATAGTAATAAAGATTTTCATTAGGCATTGGCGGGTTTAGTTTGCCGTTTTATTTTTGCCAATTTAATCTGATTACAGAGTAATGCAATAATAAAGAACACCGCTTGCGTGAGTACAATAGAAGGGCCTGTGGCACCGTCAATATGAAAACTGATAAATGTACCAATAACACTCGATATAACAGAAAAAAGGATAGCGAGTGTGATCATTCGAGAGAAGCTTCGCGTTAATAGATAAGCGGTGATCCCCGGAGAAATCAGCATGGCGACCACTAAAATAATCCCAACGGCTTGCATCGAGGCGACAATCGTTAACGCCAAAATAGAGAGTAAGCCATAATGTAATAAAGCGACCGGGAGACCGACAATTCTTGCTTGATTAGGATCGAAACAATACAACATAAAGTCTTTTTGTTTAACCAGCATAATAGTAATAGTAATTAAACAAATAGCACTAATCTGTATAAGCACATCTGGGGTGATACCTAAGATATTACCAAATAATATATGCATTAAATGTTGGTCAGTATCTACACTAGCGAAGATCACCAAACCGACAGCAAACATACCAGAAAAGACAATTCCCATTACCGTATCTTCTTTTATTCGGCTATGCTCTTTTAAATAACCTGTTGCAAATGAGCAAAATAGGCCCGAAAGAAAAGCCCCTATCGTTAAAGGAATTGCAGTGACATAAGCTAATACCACGCCAGGTAAAACAGCGTGAGAAATAGCATCTCCCATTAGTGACCAACCTTTTAACACCATATAGCAAGATAAAATAGCGCAGGCGATACCAATGATAACCGCGGCAATAATTGCACGTTGCATAAAAGGATATTGAAAAGGTTCAATGAAAAATTCCATTAATTCATTCATAGTTGCACCTCTTCTTGTTGAGTAACGTCTTTTGGATGCTGGGATTGTGAAATAAGTGCTTGTGAACTTTGACGTGCGCGGCGACGGGCTGCCAACATGCCATGTTTAGGCGCAAATAAGAAGGCTAATAAGAAAAGGGCGGTTTGCATTGTGACGATAACGCCCCCCGTAGCACCATTAAAGAAATAACTTAGATAAGCACCAACAGCACTGGTTACTGTACCAATACAAATAGCGATAATAGCGAGTCGTTTAAATTGGTCAGTGAGTAAATAAGCGGTAGCGCCGGGCGTAACCACCATAGCAATAACTAAGATAGCGCCGACCGTTTGTAGCGCAGCAACGGTACATGCACTGAGCAAGGTAAAGAAGATGATTTTTAGTTTTAAAGGGGATAAACCAATAGAGCGAGCATGTACTTCATCAAAAAATACAACTAATAAATCTTTCCACATACAAAATAGAATAAGAAAAGAGACACCAGTAATGATAACGACTTGCCAGACATCTTCATCAGCAATGCCGAGAATATTCCCTAAAATAATGGTCTGAACGTTGACGGCAGTAGGGTTTAATGAAACCAGCAACAGACCAAAAGCAAAAAAAGTAGAAAAAATAAAGCCAATCACCGCATCTTCACGTAATCGTGTGATGTGACGAATAAAAGTCATTGATAAAGCAGCAAGTAGACCCGTAAAAAAAGCACCCACGGCGTATGGCAGCCCTAAAATATAAGCACCGGCAACGCCGGGAACGACGGAGTGGGAGAGGGCATCTCCCATTAATGACCAACCTTTAAGAATAAGGTAAGAAGATAAAAAGGCACAGACAGCACCAACTAAGGCACTTACCCAGATAGCCTTTACCATATAGTTATACTCAAAAGGTTGTAGGAGTAATTCTAGCATCGCTAATCTCCTTGTTTACGCTTACTTTGATGAGCGGGAGTATGTTGTTCATGGTGACCATAGAAAACGGCAGCGCGGTCATCATCGGTAATAACGGTAAGTGAACGTGGATCGTCGTCGTCGTGAAGATCAGGGCCTGATAAGCTGATATGACGCAATACGCCACCAAAAGCATGCTCTAAATTCTTTTGGGTAAAGGTGGTTTCTGTTGGCCCGCTATCAAGCACTGTTCTATTAATTAAAATAACGTGATCACAAAACTCGGGTACACTACCTAAGTTATGAGTTGATACTAATACTAGGTGACCTTCTTTACGCAAGTTACGTAATAATTCAATAATGGCATTTTCTGTTTTTACGTCCACGCCAGTAAAAGGTTCATCTAATAACAGTACGGTGCCTTCTTGTGCCATTGCTCGTGCTAAGAATACCCGTTTTTTCTGCCCACCAGATAGCTCACCAATTTGGCGATGTCCAAGGCCTGATAAGCCGACACGCTCTAAACAAGCTTCAACCACTTCATGATCTTGTTTCGATGGAATACGAAAAAAACCCATTTTTCCATAACGTCCCATCATCACCACATCAGAAACCAGTACAGGAAAGTTCCAGTCAACTTCCTCTGTTTGTGGCACATAAGCAATCATATTCTGTTTAAGTGCTTGCTGAATAGGTTGATTATTTAATGTTACGGTACCTTTTGAGGGTTTGACTAATCCCATAATGGTTTTAAAAAGTGTGGATTTACCACTACCGTTGATGCCCACTAGGGCACAAATTGTGCCACCAGTGATAGAGAAACTTGCATCATAAATAGCAGTGTGACCGTTGTTATAGGTTACCGTTGCATTATCAACAGTAAGAGTAGGATTTATTTTTTTATCATTCATTGTCCAAATCCTTTCGCAATGGTATCGACAGTAATATTAAGTAGATCAATATAAGTAGGGACTTCTCCACCCGGGGCAGAAAGTGAGTCTACATAAAGAACGCCACCATATTTTGCACCAGTCTCTTTACTCACTTGTTTAGCAGGTTTATCGGAAATCGTACTTTCACTAAACACGACAGGAATATGGTGTTCTCTTACGGTATCAATCACGTATTTTACTTGTTGAGGGGTGCCTTGCTCTTCTGCATTAATTGGCCATAAATACACTTCTTTAAAACCATAATCATTGGTTAAATAGCTAAAGGCACCTTCACTCGTTACTAACCAGCGTTTTTCTTCAGGAATACGCGCTAATCTTGCTCTTAATGGTGCATCAAGTTGTTTAATTTGTTCAGCGTAACGCGCGGCATTTTGGTTATAAATTGCGGCATTATCTGGATCGTGTTCAACGAGCGCTTTACGAATGTTTTCGATATAAATTAATGCATTGTTAGGCGACATCCATGCATGTGGGTTTGGGTTGTTTTTGTAAGCTCCTTCACGAATAGGCATAGGGGTAATACCTTCAGTGACAACGACCGCAGGCACATTACGTAATTCATTGAAAAAACGTTCGAACCAACGCTCAAGATTTAACCCATTCCATAAAATAAGATCAGCTTTTTGCGCTTTGACAATATCTTTTGGTGTTGGTTGATAATCATGAATTTCTGCACCGGGTTTGGTGATAGATTCAACAACGGCAGCATCGCCAGCAACATTTTGTGCGATATCTTGGATAATAGTAAAAGTCGTGACAACTTTTAGCTTATCTTTTGCCTGTGCAGGGGTTATAAAGAAGATTGAGGCAACTAAGCATAATGCCGTAAGCGAAATTTTATTTACAGAGCGGAACATATCCATATTATATAGCCTTATAATTTTCGTGGAATTCTCTAACTGATAATGATTATCAATATCATTTCAAAAAAGTCAAGTTATCTCTGTGTGAAAGTGAAAATAGCTATTTGATAACAGCTGATACTAAGATAACAGCATGTATTTCAATAAATGTTAAGTAAATTGTCGTCTTTCTTTATAAAAATTAACAATCGATGGTAACTATTGGTGTGAAAGGTTGTTTAATACTCACAATTGATGAAATTTACAGCCAAATCATGGCTTACTGCTGGTTAAGGTATCTGTTTTTATGAGAGAAGCTTATCCTTAGTCCATTTTTTTAATGGACAGCGTTAGGTTTGTGTTTTTTAATAATCTCCTATAAAGCATAGGGCGAAATGATGAGGATAACGTGTGAAGACCAACATAATATTTCCTTTGGCAATTTTACTGCTGGCAGGGTGTGCAGATCCCAATCACCAAACGGCGAAAAAAGAGACACCGCGATTTTTAAATAGCCAGCCTGTAGAGCACAGAGTTAATAATGCCTCAATTTCTACTGCTCAATGGAAAAACACCCCTTTTGATGAGCATATTAAACAAGCTTCAGCCCGTTATGGTGTTGATGAAACCTTAATTAAAGCCATTATTCAGGTAGAATCTAATTTTAGGCCAGAAGTGATAAGTAAATCGAATGCGGTTGGATTAATGCAAATAAAGGCATCCACAGCGGGGAGAGATATTTATCAAAATAGAGGAAAAGCAGGGCAACCAACCACCGCTCAGCTAAAAGATCCGGCTACTAATATTGATTTAGGAACTGCTTATATTCAATTATTAAGAGAGCGCCATTTATCTGGGATCTCCAATCCTGAAACACTCTATTACGCGACTATTTTGGCTTATGTGAATGGGGCGGGTGCATTACTCAGAACTTTTGATAAAAATAGAGATACGGCGATTGCCAAAATTAATGCCATGAGCGCGGATGATTTTTATCGTTACGTTGAAAAAAATCATCCTGCATCTCAAGCACCACGCTATTTAGCGAAGGTCAAAGCAGCCTATCATTTAGCGGATAACTTTTCTGATAAGCTGGCAGCAGCCGCTGATTGAGCTTGTTGTAATAAAGCGGGGAGGTCAGCAATGATTTCAAGTACACCATTAATCATAAACTGTACTCCCATGCAAATTAATAAAAATCCCATAACACGAGAAATAGCATCAATACCACTGTGACCGAGATAGCGCATAATACCGGTTGAACCGCGCAGTGAAAGCCAAACAATCAGGCTAATTAAAAAGAAAGTGGTAATAGGTGCAACGTACAATACCCATTGCGCAATATCTGTACGTGAAGGAATTGATGCTGCTGTACTGATGATCATCGCAATTGTCCCCGGCCCTGCGGTACTTGGCATGGCTAAGGGCACAAAAGCAATATTGGGCGCCTGAGGATTTCGATGCGGATTTTTTTCTTCTGAAAGCGGATCGTCCACATTGGGAGTATGGGGAAATAACATACTAAAACCAATAAAAGCAACGATCATCCCCCCAGCAATACGAAGGCCTGGAATAGAGATACCAAAGGTCGTCATTATTACACGACCCGCATAAAAAGCGATGGTCATAATAATAAAAATATAGACACATGCCATAAAGGATTGTTGATTACGCTGTTCCTTGGTCATATTCCCCGACAGACCAAGCCAAAGCGCGACCGTGGTGAGTGGGTTAGTTAGCGGTAGAAGTAAAATAAGACCAAGACCGATAGCCTGAAAAAACTGGTAAACAGAGTACATAGAGTGTAAAGGCTCCTAACAACAGGTAATTAAGGCTACCGATCATAGCAAATAAATAGTAATAATAGTGTTGATATCAAGAAATATTTTTATATTTATAAGAAGGTTATGGGTATTTTTTCATTAACCACTCAAGATGTGTTTTCACCGCTTGCCAATCATAATCGGTAATACTATAGATACAGGTATCTCTGCGTTGACCGTTGGTGGTTAAACGATGATTACGTAATATGCCATCGAGTTTTGCACCTAAACGCTCAATTGCTCTACGACTGGTTTGATTTAAGATATGAGTGCGGAATTCAACAGCAATACATTGCAGATCTTCTAATGCATATTTAAGTAATAGATATTTCGCCTCGGTATTAATACCCGTTCTTTGTACCTCTTTTGCATACCATGTTGAACCAATCTCTACTCGAGGTGTATGGTTATCTACGTTCATATAGGTCGTCACTCCCACCACACGCTCACGGCGTTTATCAATAACGGCAAAAGGAAGCATTACTCCTTGTTTTTGTAATTGTCTTTTATGCTCAATATCTTGTTTTAATGTAGTGACAGAAGGAACTGTGGTAAACCAAAGTTCATCAGGCCTATCTTTAGCAATCAGTTCACGTAATGGTGATGCATGCTCCATGCTTAATGGTACTAAACGTACTAAATTACCTTCTAAGGTAGTCCAGTCTGTTATCTTTCTCATAGGCGATTCTCTAAGTCGGTGTATTAAATAGTTTCAAGGCAAGAATACTTTTTATACATAACAAATTTATTAATTGGTACGCTTATTTTAACGGTGATTAAAAATAGCTTAAGAATTTGTTTTTGTATAAAGAGAAAAGTAACGTCATGAGTGTTTAACAACAGAGAATGACAGCTTAGCAACAGGGCAGGATACCGATGTCATGCTAATCTATACTTATTCGATAATCTTAATGAAGACATAGCAATAAAATAATAGGTAGCAAGATGACTGACACCACCAACACCATCGAATGGGATGACTTTTTACGGGTAGAAATGCGGGTTGGCACAATTATAAGTGCTGAAATAAATAAAAAAGCGAAGAAACCCGCTTATGTAATGGAAGTCAGCTTGGGAGAGCTAGGGACTAAACGCTCTAGTGCGCAAATTACCGTGAATTATACTCCTGAAGAGCTAATTGGTCGCCGAGTTTTATGTGTTTGCAATTTTCCTATTAAGCGGATTGCAGGGATCAAGTCTGAGGTGTTGATTACCGGGGCTGCTGATGAAAACGGTGCTATCGTTCTCGCAGAATTTAATTTACCTGTGCCTGATGGGGCTCGTTTAGCATGATCTATAGCTAATTGTCCTTTTCTTTTAACGCTCACAGCGATTTTGTTGTAGTATTTATTTCACTGTGAGCGTTAATGTGTAAGGGGATGTTTTGTTATTACCTGAATTACATTTGCGATGTTATACACAAGATACAGTATCACATCAGCATGAGAATATCTGGCAGATCATCTTTGGCTTAACCGGAACGATGGAAGTTAATTTCAATCGGCAAGATTTTCTTATTTCTCAACAAAACTGTTTAATTATCCCACCTACCATCGATCATGCTTTTGCCGGTCATCTCAATAATAAAAATCTTATTTTAGAACTTCCTGTCACATCACAGTGGCGACTGAATGAAAGAGGGGGAATGTTTGCCTTATCACCCGCAGCAATAGGATTATTAGCGTGGGTACATCAATACCCTCAAGCGCCAGAACATCATTCCACTCTCGCACGTCTGCTATTAGCCCAAATGAAAGTACAACCAAGCTGGGGGGATAAATTAGATCTCTGGCTAGAAGATAAACTGCATATGCCATTAACAGCTTCTGATATTGCTGGTGCATTAAACATATCAATCAGTACGCTACAGCGCAAAGTAAAAGCGGAATTAGGCATATCTATTATGCAGTATGTGATGCAAAAGCGACTCGCTAAATCCGCAGAGTTGCTCAAATACACATCATTAACGATTGAAAATATTGCTTTAGCGGTAGGGTATGATTCACATTCGGCTTTTAGCCAAGCTTTTCGTCAATACTTTCATAAAACCCCCAGTGAATATCGACAGTAAACGACTTACTGATAAAAATGCTGACTTTTGATATGTGATTTATTAATTAATTTTATTAATTTATTTTTTATTCTCTATTTATTGTAGATAAATAGAGAACAACAAGGTTATATTATTTGTATAGTCTTTTTTTGAATGTATTTCATTGATTATTAATATTTTTTGTCAAAATCTATATGTATTGCTAAAATAATATTAACTAATATTTTTAAATTGGATATGTAAATGAATTTAATAATAAAGGGGCTTCTTTATCCTTTTTTTGTTTTCTTTTCAGCATATGCATTATCTTTTGGGTGCAGTGTTGATAATGGATATGATATTGAATCTGGTAATTATAATATTTATGTGCAATTAGAGGCTGAAGTGCAACCTTATCAGAATTTAATTGTTGATCTATCTAGGCATTTAAAATGTTGGAATAGTTATGGTGGATGGCAAGATGTTGACCATATCAATTTAGAACCAGGGACGGGCTTATCTGGGCCACTATTTAATTTTAGTGGTTCAGTATATTGGTATGGAAATACATATTCATTACCTTTAAATAGTGCGACTAAAGTTTTACATATCGGTGATCTTACCCCTATGCCGATGCCAATGATGTTGTATTTAACGCCTATAAATAACTCACCTGCAGGAGGAGTACTCATTAGATCGGGTGAAACTATTGCAACTATTAATATGTATAAAATAGCGGATTGGGATGGTGGTAATCCTAAATATTTTACGTGGGAAATAGTGTCTAAATATGATGTTACAATGCCAATTAGTGGATGCGACGTTAGTAGCCGAAATGTCAATGTTAATTTACCTCCTTACCCAGGCGAAGCTCCGGTCAATTTAAATATCCACTGCGCGCAACCACAAAATATATCATTTTATCTTTCCGGACAAACCACTAATGATGATACAACCTTTATTAATTTAGCAGGCTCTGCAGGGGAAGTCTCTAAAGGTATGGGAGTTCAATTAATGCGTAATGGATATGTAATCCCTGCTAATAAAGCAATATCTTTAGGTAGAGTTAATTCGTCGACTTCATTAGGTTTAAAGGCAAGGTATGGTATGACTGGCGAGCGTGTAACTGCTGGAAAAGTAAAATCAATTATAGATGTTAACTTTATATATGAGTGAATTATTTATTAATTTAATATCTATGATTTTAATTAGCGTAAATAGCAAATGGGGACAGATATACTCGCGCAATTAAAAGCATATATAATTTGTTGTTGCTATGATAATATCACGCTTGAGTTATAGCAGTATGCCAAAGTACTTTTATTGTCGTAAAAACTTTGGTGTACATAACTTGCAGAGTGAAGCAAGTAACTGCTAATAACGTATTAAATTTTAAAGTAAAATTAAGAATGCATGTGATCTTGCGTATGGGTCACCACTGTAACTAAGGATTTTAAATGCCAATTATTACTCTTCCTGACGGGAGCCAACGTCAATTTGAAAATGCAGTCTCTGTCATGGATGTCGCTGCAGATATCGGTCCTGGACTTGCCAAAGCCTGCATTGCAGGGCGCGTTAATGGTGAGCTGGTGGACGCTTGCGAATTAATCGAGCAAGATTCACAACTGGCGATTATTACCGCAAAAGACGATGAAGGTCTTGAAATTATTCGTCACTCTTGTGCCCACTTATTAGGACACGCAATTAAACAGTTATGGCCACAAACCAAAATGGCGATTGGTCCTGTTATCGAAAATGGTTTCTACTATGATGTGGATTTAGATCATTCTCTGACGCAGGAAGATTTAGAAACGTTAGAAAAACGTATGCTAGAGTTGGCGAAAACAGATTACGATGTCATTAAAAAACGCGTAACTTGGGCACAAGCACGGGAAACTTTTGTTGCTCGTGGTGAAGATTATAAAGTCGCTATCCTTGATGAAAATATCAGTCAAGATGCACACCCAGCACTTTATCATCATCAAGAATATATTGATATGTGCCGTGGCCCCCATGTGCCAAACATGCGTTTCTGCCATCACTTTAAATTACAGAAAATCGCAGGTGCATACTGGCGCGGTAATAGCGATAACAAAATGCTACAACGCATTTACGGTACCGCTTGGGCTGATAAGAAACAGTTAAAAGCTTATTTAGAACGTTTAGAAGAAGCCGCTAAACGTGATCACCGTAAAATAGGTAAACAACTTGATTTATATCATATGCAGGAAGAAGCGCCGGGTATGGCTTTCTGGCATAATGATGGTTGGACTATTTTCCGTGAGTTAGAAACATTTGTACGTTGCAAATTAAAAGAATATGATTATCAGGAAGTAAAAGGTCCATTTATGATGGATCGTGTTCTTTGGGAAAAAACAGGTCACTGGGAAAACTACAAAGAGAATATGTTCACTACTTCTTCGGAAAACCGTGAATATTGTATCAAACCTATGAACTGCCCAGGCCACGTGCAGATTTTTAAACAAGGTCTACGTTCTTACCGTGATTTACCATTACGTATGGCTGAATTTGGTAGCTGTCATCGTAATGAACCCTCTGGTGCATTACACGGTTTAATGCGTGTTCGTGGCTTTACACAAGATGACGCACATATCTTCTGTACAGAAGAACAAATTTTAAGTGAAGTAAATAACTGCATCAAATTGATTTATGATGTATATTCTACTTTCGGATTTGAAAAAATCGTTGTTAAGCTGTCTACTCGTCCAGAAAAACGCATCGGTGAAGATGCTTTATGGGATATTGCAGAAACAGACTTAGCAAAAGCCTTGACTGATAACAATATTGAATTTGAATATCAGCCGGGTGAAGGGGCGTTTTATGGCCCTAAAATTGAATTTACACTTTACGACTGTTTAGATCGTGCATGGCAGTGTGGTACAGTACAGCTGGACTTCTCATTGCCAGGTCGATTAGGCGCTTCTTATGTTGCTGAAAATAATGAGCGTAAAGTACCTGTTATGCTTCACCGAGCGGTGTTAGGATCATTAGAACGTTTTATCGGTATTCTAACTGAAGAATACGCAGGATTCTTCCCGACTTGGTTAGCACCACAGCAGGTTGTCGTGATGAATATCACGGATGGACAGGCTGATTATGTACAAAAACTCGTCAAAGAATTGCAAGATGCCGGAATTCGTGCAAAAGCAGACTTGAGAAATGAGAAGATTGGCTTTAAAATTCGTGAACATACTTTACGTCGTGTTCCGTACATGCTTGTTTGCGGTGATAAAGAAGTCGAATCAGGCAAAGTAGCGGTTCGTACTCGTCGAGGTAAAGACCTTGGCAGTATCGACGTTAACGATTTTAAAGAAAAACTTCTGCAAGAAATCAGAAGCAGAAGTCTTCATCAGTTGGAGGAATAAGGTATTAAAGGCGGAAAAAGAATTCAATCAACGCGTCAGAATCGTATCAATGGTGAGATTCGCGCTCATGAAGTTCGTTTAACAGGTTTAGACGGCGAACAGATTGGAGTTGTTAGTCTGAAAGAGGCTCTTGAGAAAGCCGAGGAAGCAGGTGCTGATTTAGTTGAAATCAGTCCTAATGCCGAGCCGCCAGTTTGTCGTATTATGGACTACGGCAAATTCCTCTATGAGAAAAGTAAGACTCTCAAAGAACAGAAAAAGAAACAAAAGGTTATTCAGGTCAAGGAAGTTAAATTCCGTCCTGGTACAGATGAAGGCGACTATCAGGTCAAACTACGCAACCTGATTCGTTTTCTTGAAGATGGCGATAAAGCCAAAGTCACACTGCGTTTTCGTGGTCGTGAAATGGCACACCAACAAATCGGTATGGAAATGCTTAATCGCATCCGTGAAGATTTGGATGAACTGGCTTCTGTTGAATCTTTCCCTAATAAGATTGAAGGTCGTCAGATGATCATGGTGCTAGCGCCGAAGAAGAAATAGTTAGGCAATTCAAGTAATAGCGTCAGTCTTTATTGACTGACTGCTATTCGCCTTATTATTTTATGTTATTAACAATGCGAAGTGGATTATAGAAATGCCAAAGATTAAAACAGTACGCGGTGCAGCTAAACGCTTTAAAAAGACTGCAGGTGGTGGTTTTAAGCGTAAGCACGCTAACCTCCGTCACATTCTGACTAAAAAATCAACTAAGCGTAAACGTCATTTACGTCCAAAAGGTATGATCTCTAAAGGAGATTTAGGCCTGGTCGTAGCTTGCCTACCATACGCATAAGTATCAGTTTTTTTAACAGAATTATAGACATTAGGAGTGTTATATGGCTCGCGCTAAACGTGGTGTTATCGCCCGTGCTCGTCACAAGAAAATTTTAAAGCAAGCTAAAGGTTATTACGGTGCACGTTCTCGTGTATATCGTGTAGCTTTCCAGGCTGTTATCAAAGCTGGTCAATATGCGTACCGTGACCGTCGTCAGAAAAAACGTCAGTTCCGTCAGCTGTGGATTGCGCGTATCAACGCAGCAGCTCGTCAGAACGGCATGTCTTACAGCCGTTTCATCAATGGATTAAGAAAAGCATCTATTGAAATCGACCGTAAGATCCTGGCGGATATCGCTGTATTCGACAAAGCTGCATTTGCTGCTTTAGTTGAAAAAGCGAAAGGTGCTCTGGCTTAATTAAGTCAATGGAAGAGGGAGTTAACTCCCTCTTTTATTTTGTCTAAATTTGTGGCTTAATGGTAAAATTCAATAAGTTACACATAATGAGAATGTCTCAATGTTAAATATCGCTTTTTTCCGCTTCTTTTTTTACTTTAGCGCCTAATTTTGGGGGCTTTTGCGCGTAAGAAAAGAAACGAAAAGTAGCGCCGGAGCCTCCATTTTGGAGGCTTTTTTGTTTTCAGTACTCAAACTTGAGTTCAGAAATCAAAAGGGCAATTTTTTAATCGTCATCATTGATAACAACTAATAGACCTCATCAGGTCAAAGGAAGAGGAAACGATGCCACATCTCGCTGAACTCGTTGCTCAAGCTAAAGCAGCTATCGAAGAGGCACAGGATGTTGCTGCGCTGGATTCGGTTCGTGTTGAATACTTGGGGAAAAAAGGTCATTTAACGCTCCAGATGTCCACGCTGCGCGACTTACCCGCTGAAGAGCGTCCAGCTGCTGGAGCGGTCATTAATCAGGCAAAACAAGAGGTTCAGCAAGCACTGAACGCTCGTAAAGAACAAATGGAATCAGCGCTATTAAACGAACGTTTAGCGGCTGAGAAAATTGATGTCTCTTTGCCTGGACGTCGTATTGAAAATGGTGGTCTGCACCCTGTTACTCGCACAATTGAACGTATTGAAACTTTCTTTGGCGAATTAGGGTTCTCTGTGGAATCAGGCCCTGAAATTGAAGATGACTATCATAACTTTGATGCGTTAAATATTCCTGCTCATCACCCTGCAAGAGCTGATCATGACACTTTCTGGTTTGATGCTAAACGTTTATTGCGTACTCAAACCTCAGGTGTACAAATTCGCACTATGCAAAATAAACAGCCACCGATCCGCATTATTGCACCTGGCCGTGTTTATCGTAATGACTATGACCAAACTCATACTCCAATGTTCCATCAAGTTGAAGGCTTAATTGTTGATAAAGACATTAGCTTCACTAATTTAAAAGGAACACTGCACGATTTTCTGAAAAACTTCTTTGAAGAAGATATGGAAATTCGCTTCCGCCCATCCTATTTTCCATTTACAGAGCCTTCAGCTGAAGTTGATGTAATGGGTAAAAATGGCAAATGGTTAGAAGTCTTGGGCTGCGGTATGGTGCATCCAAATGTGTTGCGTAATGTAGGTATCGATCCTGAAGTTTATTCTGGTTTTGCTTTCGGGATGGGTATGGAACGCTTAACTATGTTACGTTACGGTGTCACCGATTTACGTTCATTCTTCGAAAATGATCTTCGTTTCCTCAAACAGTTTAAATAAGGTGGGATTATCTCATGAAATTCAGTGAACTTTGGTTACGTGAGTGGGTAAACCCAGCAATTAGTAGCGAAGAGCTTTCTGAACAGCTAACCATGGCTGGCCTTGAAGTTGATGGTGTAGAGCCTGTTGCCGGTGATTTTCACGGTGTTGTTGTGGGTGAAGTGGTTGAATGTGGACAACACCCAAATGCAGATAAACTACGAGTGACAAAAGTCAATGTCGGTGGTGAGCGTTTATTGGACATCGTGTGTGGTGCGCCAAATTGTCGCCAAGGCTTAAAAGTTGCTGTAGCAACGGTTGGGGCGGTATTACCGGGTAACTTTAAAATTAAAGCAGCCAAACTACGTGGTGAGCCTTCTGAAGGTATGCTGTGCTCTTTTTCTGAATTAGCTATCTCAGAAAACCATGAAGGCATTATCGAATTACCTGCTGATGCACCTATCGGTACCGATATTCGCGAATACTTAAAATTAAATGATAATGCGATTGAAATCAGCATTACACCAAACCGAGCAGATTGCTTAGGTATTATGGGGGTTGCTCGCGATATCGCGGTCATTAATAAAATGACATGCCAAATCCCTGATATGTCACCAATTGCAGCCACTTCTTCAGCGACATTTCCTGTGCGAGTTGAAGCACCACAAGCTTGTCCTCGCTATTTAGGTCGTGTTTTCACTAATGTGAATGTGAAAGCGAACACACCATTATGGATGCAAGAAAAATTACGTCGTGGTGGTATTCGCTCTATCGATCCAATCGTTGATATCACTAACTTTGTCTTACTTGAAATGGGACAACCATTACATGCGTTTGATCTTGACCATGTCGATGGGGCTGTGGTTGTTCGTATGGGCAAAGAGGGTGAAAAACTAACTTTACTTGATGGTAATGAAATCACCTTAAAAGATGATGTACTGGTTATTGCTGATGAAAAACAAGCATTAGGAATGGCAGGTATTTTCGGTGGTGAATCTTCTGGTGTTAATGAAGAAACTAAAAACGTATTTTTAGAGTGCGCATTCTTCTCTCCATTAGCGATCACCGGCCGTGCACGTCGTTATGGTTTACATACCGATGCATCTCATCGTTTTGAGCGTGGTGTTGATTCAGCGCTGCAATATCAGGCCATTGAGCGAGCAACGAAATTATTACTCGAAATTTGTGGTGGTGAAGTGGGTGAAATTATTGATGTCACCAATGACAGCTATTTACCCCATGTCGCTCCTATCAAATTAACACGTGCAAAATTAGACCGTTTATTAGGTCATGTTATTGATGATGAACAAGTTGTTGATTCGTTAACACGTTTAGGTTTTGGCGTCACCGTTGAAAATGACGGGTGGTTAGCCACTGTGCCTTCATGGCGTTTTGATGTTGAAATTGAAGAAGACTTAATTGAAGAAGTTGCACGTATTTACGGGTATAACAATATTCCAGATGTACCTTTACGTGCCGATCTGATTATGACAGACCACCGTGAAGCGGATCTGCCATTAAAACGTGTAAAAACCATGCTGGTTGATAATGGATTCCAAGAAGCTATCACTTATAGCTTTGTTGATCCGAAGATCCAAAGCTTACTACATCCTAATGAAGAAGCGTTGATCTTACCTAACCCAATTTCTGCCGATATGTCAGCCATGCGTTTGTCATTGTTGACCGGATTATTAACCACAGTGGTTTACAATCAGAACCGTCAACAGGCTAGAGTTAGGTTATTTGAAGCAGGTCTGCGTTTTGTTCCTGATAATCAAGCAGAATATGGAATACGTCAGGAACTTATGCTAGCTGGTGTGATCGCGGGCAACCGTTATGAAGAACATTGGACTTTAGAGAAGCAAACTGTTGATTTCTTTGATTTGAAAGGTAATATTGAATCAATTCTGGAATTGACAGGCCAGTTAGATGAAATTACATTTAAACCAGCCAATCATTCAGCGCTCCATCCGGGACAAAGTGCTGAGATTTATCTGAGAAATGAATATATTGGCTGTATTGGTGTTGTTCACCCAGAGCTTGAACGTAAACTTGATTTAAACGGCCGTACGGTAGTATTCGAAATACGTTGGGACGCAATCGCAAACCGCAATTTACCGCAAGCGAAAGCTGTTTCACGTTTCCCTTCGAATCGTAGAGATATCGCTGTAGTTGTTCCAAATGATGTGGCTGCAGAAGATATTTTAGCTGAATGTAAGAAAGTTGGCGGAAATCAAATAGTTGGCATAAACTTATTTGACGTGTATTGTGGTAAGGGAGTAGCGGAGGGTTATAAGAGCCTCGCTATTAGCTTAATCTTGCAGGATATCGAGCATACTCTGGAAGAAGATGAGATTGCTGCCACAGTCAATACCTGTGTTGCAGCATTGAAACAGCGATTCCAAGCATCCTTGAGGGACTAGACCTATGGCGCTTACAAAAGCTGAAATGGCAGAAAATCTGTTTGAAAAACTTGGCGTTAGCAAACGCGATGCAAAAGACCTTGTAGAAGCCTTTTTTGAGGAAGTGCGTCGTTCTCTGGAAAATGGAGAACAGGTGAAGCTGTCTGGATTCGGAAACTTTGACCTACGTGATAAAAATCAGCGCCCAGGTCGTAACCCGAAAACAGGGGAAGATATTCCTATTACAGCCCGCCGTGTTGTAACTTTCCGCCCGGGACAAAAGTTAAAAAGCCGGGTTGAAAATGCGACACCAAAAGAGTAATACTTAAACACCAAAACGGCTTTCTATTGAAAGCCGTTTTTTTTGCGACTTACTTCTACGATTTACTCCTTCTATTTTTCTTTTGCTTATCTGTGATAGCGCCTAATAGTCATTTTATTGTTTAAATAAGATGTGCTTGAGGGGAATAATCATTGGTTTAAAATTAATCATACTGGAAGGTTTATTTCCTTAGGATAGAAAATTATATTTTCTTCATTGAAAGGGACTGTGTTATGTTGCCCTACATTTATTAGCAATATATTTATAAAAATAGCGTAATTTATGGGCTATTTACTAAACAATATGAATAATCAATATGATGATCCGCTTAATCAATTACGAAACAAACAGCAAATTAGTGATAAGCTAAAACTCACTTTGCTGGTGTTAGTTTTATTTGTTCTTATTGTTATCTCACTTTCAGCCGGTGAAATTTGGTTATTCCCCAATAAATGGCTCACTGAAGAAGCTAGTTTATTTATTTGGCAAATTAGGCTTCCAAGAATATTGGCTGTGATGATGGTTGGCGCAAGCTTAGCTATTGCTGGTGCCATTATGCAGGCAATCTTTGAAAATCCGTTAGCAGAGCCGGGACTTTTAGGTGTAAGCAGTGGTGCGGGTGTTTGTGTTGTGTTACTGATTGTTTTCCAATTAGGAACTGCATACTGGTTAATAAGCAGTGCCGCGATATTAGGGGCTTTGGGGATCACCTGCTTATTAATGTTTTTCTCACAAATAAAAAAGCTATCTAATGCTCAATTATTATTAATAGGCGTAGCATTAGGGGTATTAGCAAGTGCTGTTATGACTTGGCTGGTCTATTTTAGCTCTGCGTTAGATTTAAGACAATTAATGTACTGGCTTATGGGGAGCTTTAGTGGCATTGACTGGCGCCACCAAATATTATTTTGGGCATTACTTCCAATCATCACACTTCTTATTTGGCAAGCCGATATTTTAAATTACCTTTCTCTGGGGAGTTTTGAAGCCAAAAAACTCGGCATCTCTGTGATTATATGGCGTAATTGGTTTATTTTAACCGTTGGTTTATTAATTGGTTTTAGCGTTGCTCTAGCCGGCGCAATTAGTTTTGTCGGGTTGATTGTACCGCATTTATTACGATTGTCTGGTATCACACATTATAAAACCTTGTTACCGGGCTGTGCTTTAACGGGAGCGAGTTTACTGATATTCGCTGATTTAATATCAAGGCTGATGTTAAATGGCGCAGAAGTCCCTATTGGCGTGATAACTGCCACCTTAGGCGCACCTCTTTTTATTTGGTTATTAGCCACTAAACAGATGGAGCGCTTATAATATGGCACAATTAAAACTATATAAATTAGCTGTCAATAAAAGACTATATGGTATTACTGAACAAGTTAATGATGGCGAACGCATTCATTTAATTGGCGCGAATGGGGCGGGTAAAAGTACGTTGTTAATGGCCATTGCTGGTGAAGTTTCATACGTTGGAAATATATTTTTAAACGAAACTTCAATGAGAGATTATAAAATTGCCGAACTTTCTAGAATACAAAGCGTTGTTAGACAACAATCGTTAGCTTTGCCATTTATGCCAGTGTTTCATTATCTTTCTTTATCCTATCAGTTATCAAAAATGGATATTCAAGAATTGAATGCACTATTAAGCGATTTTCAAATCAATAAATTATTGTCAAAAAATATTCATCATTTATCTGGTGGGGAATGGCAACGCGTTCGGATTGTTGCCACTTTTATACAATTATGGTCAAGCGATGATTTAACAGGAAAATTAATGATGCTTGATGAGCCGACAAATAATTTAGATATTGTACAACTTACTTTATTGGATAAATGGCTAGATAAATTTTGTCTACAAGGTGGCAGTATTATTATGAGTACTCATGATTTGAATCATTCTTATCTAAAAGCAGATAAGTTATGGTTTATGTTAGAGGGAAAAATAATCAACTCAGGTGACTCAGCACTTTTGTTGGATGAAAATTTATTATCTACTACATTTAATACTAAGATTAGATGTAATAGATCAGCAAATAGTGTAATTTGGCAAGTAATAGAGTGATGTTATTGAGTCAGAGTCTGCGCATCGGAAATTATTAAGCCTTCTTTAAGGCTTTCTTAATAACAACGGGTGCTGTGAAACAGCAAATTGTATATAATTAGTTTTTATTCATTCATTAATTAGGCTACATTTTTATGAGTCACTTTCTTCCATTCTCCCGTCCTGCTATCGGGGATGAAGAGATTAAAGCAGTTGAAAGCGTTTTACGCTCCGGCTGGATCACAACAGGTCCCCAAAATCATCAGCTAGAACAAGATTTTTGTGAAAAATTTGGTAGCAAACATGCTATTGCGGTTTGTTCTGCAACAGCGGGTATGCATGTTGTTTTGATGGCGATGGGAATAGGGCCTGGTGATGAAGTTATTACACCTTCCCAAACTTGGGTATCAACTATCAATATCATTACGTTATTAGGCGCAGAGCCAGTAATGGTCGATATTGATCGTGACACATTAATGGTTAGCGCTGAATCGGTAAAAAAAGCGATTACCCCAAGAACCAAAGCAATTATCCCTGTGCATTATGCCGGAGCGCCTTGTGATCTTGATGCACTCAGAGCGGTTGCTGATGAGGCGGGCATTCCTCTAATTGAAGATGCAGCACATGCGATAGGTACTCGATATAAAGATGAATGGATAGGTGAGAAGGGAACTTCTATTTTTTCTTTTCATGCTATTAAAAATGTCACTTGTGCCGAAGGTGGATTAGTTGTTACGGACGATGATGAATTAGCCAATCGAGTCCGTTGCTTAAAATTTCATGGTTTGGGTGTTGATGCTTTTGATCGTCAAATCCAAGGACGTAAACCTCAAGCGGAAGTCGTTGAGCCTGGTTATAAATATAATCTCTCGGATATTCATGCTGCTATCGCGGTAGTGCAATTAAGTCGCTTAGAAGAAATGAATGCTAAACGTGCTGAGTTAGTTGCCCTTTATCGTGAAAAACTTCAAGATTCACCATTGGAAATGTTAAGTGTGCCGGAATATCCACACTTACATGCTAACCATCTCTTTATGGTCAGAGTTGATAAAAATGTCTGTGGTATCGATCGTGATACATTTATGGAAAAACTCAAACAAAAAGAGATTGGTACAGGGCTTCATTTCCGTGCTGCGCATACACAAAAATATTATCGTGAGCGCTACCCTTCGTTATCCCTTCCTCAATCAGAATGGAACTCTGCAACGTTATGCTCGCTGCCACTGTTTCCTGATATGAGCAATAAAGATGTTATTCGCGTTGTCGATGCGATCAATGAAATTCTTTCGGAGCATATCTAGTGTCAACATTTGAAAAAATCAATAAAGTATCAGTCGTTATTCCCGTTTATAACGAGGAAGAGAGTCTCCCACAGCTTTTAGAGCGAACAATCAAAAGCTGTAAACAGTTAGAACAAGAGTATGAGCTGATCCTTGTTGATGACGGAAGCAGCGATAATTCAGCAAAAATGCTAGAAGAAGCTGCCAACATTGAAGATAACCATGTTATTGCGATTATTTTAAATCGCAACTATGGTCAACACTCCGCTATTATGGCGGGTTTTAACCAAGCTGACGGGGATTTAGTCATTACCTTAGATGCTGATTTACAAAACCCACCAGAGGAGATCCCTCGTTTAGTGGCAACCGCAGAAGAGGGGTATGATGTTGTCGGAACTCGACGCCGTAACCGTCAAGATTCGTGGTTTCGTAAAACGGCCTCTAAAATGATTAATGCCATGATAACCAAGGCAACAGGTCGTTCAATGGGAGATTATGGTTGTATGTTAAGAGCATATCGTCGTCATATTATTGATGCGATGTTGCAATGCCATGAGCGTAGTACTTTTATCCCAATTTTAGCGAATACCTTCGCTCGTCGTACGATTGAAATTGAAGTCGCTCACGCTGAGCGTGAATATGGTGATTCAAAATACAGTTTCTTAAAACTCATCAATTTGATGTACGACTTATTAACCTGTCTGACAACTGCACCATTACGTTTATTAAGTGTCGTAGGTAGTGTGATTGCTGTTGCCGGCTTTTTACTTGCCGTATTACTGATTGTACTACGACTTATTTTCGGTGCAATTTGGGCGGCAGACGGAGTGTTTACACTCTTTGCTATCTTATTCATGTTTATCGGTGCGCAGTTCGTTGCAATGGGTCTATTAGGTGAATATATAGGCCGAATTTATAATGATGTAAGAGCGCGTCCTCGGTATTTTATCCAAAAAGTGGTTGGCGTTAAAAAACCCAACAAAAATCAGGAAGAAGACTAATGAAAGCAATAGTATTTGCCTATCATGATATTGGCTGTGTTGGTTTAAAAGCACTTGAAAAAGCGGGTTTCGATATTCAAGCTGTATTTACCCATACTGACGATCCTAACGAAAATCATTTCTTCTCATCCGTAGCGCGTGTTAGCGCAGAAATGGGATTAACCGTGTTTGCTCCAGAAAACGTTAATCATCCATTATGGATTGAGCGTATTCGTGAGATGAAGCCAGATGTCATTTTCTCTTTCTATTATCGCCATATGCTAAGCGATGAGATCCTGAATTTAGCACCTAAAGGTGCATTTAATTTACATGGCTCTTTATTACCTAAATATCGCGGTCGTGCACCTATCAATTGGGCCATTGTCAATGGTGAAACTGAAACAGGTGTCACTTTACATAAAATGACGGCTAAAGCAGATGCTGGTGATATCGTTGCACAAGAAAAAGTAACGATTGAAGATACTGATACTTCATTAATTTTACATGAAAAAGTCAGAGAAGCTGCGGCGAAATTAATGGCTCATACGTTACCGCATATCGCCTCAGGTAACTATTCAACAACAGCGCAAGATGAAAGCCAAGCAACTTATTATGGTCGTCGTTGTGCTGATGATGGTTTAATTGACTGGAATGCAGATGCTAAAACGGTTCATAATTTAGTTCGTGCCGTTACTGAACCATACCCAGGTGCTTTCACTTTCTTAGGTGAGCGCAAAATGATTATCTGGCGCGCACGTCCAGTGGCAGATAACCAAGGTAAACGTCCGGGTACTGTTATTTCGACTAAGCCTTTAGTTATCGCATGTGCGAAAGGTGCAATTGAAGTTATCACAGGTCAAAGTGAAAATGGTCTTTATGTTCAAGGCAGCCGTTTAGCCACTGAAATGGGGATCGTGACAGATGTACGCGTTGGACCAAAAGCAACAGCACAAGTCAAACGTCGTCAACGTGTACTGATTTTAGGTGTCAATGGCTTTATTGGTAACCACCTAACCGAGCGTCTATTAAAAGATGGTAACTATGATATCTACGGTATGGATATCGGTTCATCAGCAATTGAACGCTTTATTGGTAACCCTCGTTTCCACTTTATTGAAGGTGATGTCAGCATTCATACAGAATGGATTGAGTATCACATCAAGAAATGTGATGTGATCTTGCCATTAGTAGCTATTGCAACACCGATTGAATATACCCGTAATCCATTACGTGTATTTGAATTAGATTTTGAAGAGAACTTAAAAATTGTTCGTTATTGTGTTAAATACAATAAACGTATTATTTTCCCATCCACATCAGAAGTATACGGTATGTGCGATGATAAAGAGTTCGATGAAGATAATTCACGCTTAATCGTTGGTCCTATTAATAAACAACGTTGGATTTACTCTGTTTCTAAACAGTTATTAGACCGAGTTATTTGGGCTTATGGTGCTAAAGAAGGGCTGAAATTCACTTTATTCCGTCCATTTAACTGGATGGGGCCACGTCTTGATAACTTAAATTCAGCGCGTATTGGTAGCTCTCGTGCAATTACTCAGTTAATTTTGAACTTAGTGGAAGGTTCACCGATTAAACTGGTTGATGGTGGTGAGCAAAAACGTTGTTTCACTGATATTAATGATGGTATTGAAGCATTATTCCGCATTATTGAAAATCGTGATAACAAATGTGATGGTCAGATCATCAATATCGGTAACCCAACTAACGAAGCAAGTATTCGTGAGCTAGCAGAAATGCTGTTAGATTGCTTTGAAAAACATGAGTTACGCGGTCACTTCCCTCCATTTGCTGGCTTCAAGAAAATCGAAAGTAGCAGCTACTACGGTAAAGGCTATCAAGATGTTGAACACCGCAAACCAAGCATCAAAAATGCTGAGCGTCTGTTAGATTGGAAACCAACTATCGAAACACGCCAAACGGTAGAAGAGACATTAGACTTCTTCTTACGTGGTGCAGTTGAAGAGTTAGGTAATAAGTAATGAAGAAAGTTGGCTTGAGAGTCGATGTGGATACTTATCGAGGTACAAAAGAAGGTATTCCACAATTGCTGGATGTCTTTAACAAGCATAACATTCAGGCCAGCTTTTTCTTCAGTGTCGGTCCAGATAATATGGGGCGCCATTTATGGCGCCTTTTAAAACCGAAATTTCTGTGGAAAATGCTAAGGTCGAATGCCGCTTCATTATATGGACTGGATATTCTATTGGCCGGTACGGCGTGGCCGGGTAAAAAAATTGCCAAAAATTTAGGCTATTTGATGAAACAAACCCAAGATGCGGGGCATGAAGTCGGATTACACTCATGGGATCATCAAGGTTGGCAAGCTAAAGTAGGCCGTTGGTCAACAGAAGAATTAATGCAACAGGTTCGTTTAGGTGTAGAAGCACTGGAAAAAGCACTTGAAAAACCTGTAAAATGTTCTGCGGTTGCTGGGTGGCGTGCTGATGAACGTGTTCTAATGGTTAAAGAAGCTTTCCAATTTGACTACAATAGTGATTGTCGGGGAACGCATCCATTTAGGCCAGTTCTAGAAAATGGTTCTATCGGTACAGTGCAAATTCCAGTAACATTACCAACTTATGATGAAGTGGTCGGTACTAAGGTAAAGGACGAAGATTTTAATCAATTTATTATTGATGAAATCAAAAAAGATCAGGGTATACCTGTTTATACTATTCATACCGAAGTTGAGGGAATGTCAAAAGCGGCTCAATTTGAGCAGTTATTGGCAATGATTGCAAACGAAGGCATCGAATTCTGTCCATTAAGCCATCTACTACCACAAGATATAGACATGCTTCCGATGGGTAAAGTTGTCCGATCTGACTTTCCAGGTCGAGAAGGCTGGTTAGGGTGCCAACAAGAGGTCTAACAAAACTATGTTGAATAACCGGGCGAGTAAAATCGGGGCCATCCTCTTGGCTCTTTTTTTTGTTCTTACCTACTTATTTCCATTGAACAGCCGGTTATTATGGCAACCTGATGAAACACGTTATGCGGAAATTAGCCGTGAAATGGTGGTGAGCGGGAACTGGATTGTTCCCCATATGCTTGATATCCGCTATTTTGAAAAACCAATAGCAGGTTACTGGATTAATAATATTAGCCAGTTAATATTTGGCCACACCAATTTTGCCGTACGCTTTGGTTCAGTTATTTCTATTCTATTAAGTGCGTTACTTATTTATTTATTAGCACGAATGATGTGGCGTAATCGCCAAGTCGCTTTTGTGGCTAGCTTAATTTATTTATCCATGTTTTTGGTGTTTAGCGTCGGAACTTATAGCGTACTTGATCCGATGTTAGCGCTTTGGGTTACTGCAAGTATGGTGTGTTGTTTTTGGGCGTTGAAAGCAACCACGGCAAAAACGCGTATACTGGCATGGATAACGCTAGGTTTAGCTTGTGGTATGGCCTTTATGACCAAAGGCTTTTTGGCATTAGCTATCCCTGTTATTGTGATGATCCCTGTAACCCTTTACCAAAAACAGTTCACTCAGATGTTACTCTATGGTGTGCTTGCTGTTTTAAGTGCGGCGTTAATTAGCTTGCCATGGGTTTTAGCGGTGGCGAAGGCTGAGCCTGATTATTGGCATTATTTCTTTTGGGTTGAGCATATCCAGCGTTTTTCTGGTGATGATGCTCAGCATAGTTCTCCTTTCTGGTATTACATCCCTATAATTTTACTGGGTGTTATTCCTTGGCTTGGATTATTACCAGGGGCACTAACTAGTGCATGGAAGAAGCGCCGTAAGCGTCCTGAACTCTTTTTCTTACTATGTTGGTTTGTAGTACCTTTCCTATTTTTTAGTATCGCGAAAGGTAAATTACCTACTTACATGTTGCCATTTATGGGACCATTGGCGATGTTAATGGCCAAATACGGTGTAGACTGTGCTAGAAAATTTAAAATGAAAGCACTGCGCATTAATGGCTATATTAATATTTTTATTGGTGTCGCTGCTGTTGTTGCAATATTAATTATTCAATTGGTTTCTTCTAAACCTATCTATATGCCTTATGAATGGTCAAAATGGGTATTAGCGATAGTCGCTTTCTCATTATGGGGCATCATTGGTTATCTCTGCTCTACATTAAATGGTAAACATTGGCTATGGGCAGCCTCTTGCTCTTTAGGGGTAAGCTTATGTATTGGGCAAGCCATTCCCAATAGCTCTATTGATGGCAAATTACCACAAGAGTTTATTCGCCAAAATATCGATACCCTCAATGCGAGCAAATATATAGTCAGTAACAGCGTTGGTGTGGGGGCTGGATTAGCTTGGGAATTGCAACGTAGCGATATCTACCTTTATGAGAGAACAGGGGAATTAACCTATGGAATTGAATATCCAGATTCTCAACATAGATTACTAAAACCTGAAAGTTTTGAGCAATGGTTAGAAAATGCCAGAAAAGAAGGTAATGTCTCTGTGGTGATCACTTATAAAGATCCGAAGAAACTGGCGCAGATGCCACGACCTGAAGAGTTAGTGACGAATCGTCGTATGGCTATTTTGACCTATGAGAAACGTAAGTAATGGCCTTTTTTTTGTTACTTATTGTTAGTTTGCTAACCTGTATTGGCCAAGTTTGTCAGAAACAAGCAGTGGTGAGTTGGCAAAATAATTCAACCACTAAAGCCAGAAAGACGATTTTCTGGCTTATTACTGCCATCGCTATGCTAGGCTTTGGCATGTTATTTTGGTTACGTTTACTGCAAATCCTCCCACTTAGTATTGCTTATCCGATGTTGAGTATTAACTTTATTGTCGTCACTTTGATAGGCCAATTTATCTATAAAGAGACGGTTAATGTGAAACATTGGGTTGGTATTGCCTCGATTATGTTAGGTATTGTGTTAATGAGTATGCAGTCATGAAAAACGGTTACTTATGGGCCATCGCCAGCGCATTATTAGTCACAGTTGCACAACTGCTGTTAAAAATAGGTATGTCAGAATTACCTGATCTGCAATTAGAAAAACAGTGGTTTGATCTTCATTGGTTATGGGCAAACATAATACCTATCAGCGTTGTTTTCGTGGGACTGATTGGCTACGTACTGTCAATGGTTTGTTGGTTATTGACTTTACGTACAATCCCCCTAAACAAAGCTTATCCACTCATCAGCCTTAGCTATGTCTTTGTTTATATTCTCGCGGTGGTTTTACCTTGGTTTCAAGAAACACTGTCGTGGTCTAAAACAATAGGTATCATTTTTATTATGCTAGGTGTTTGGTTAATAAGCCAAAAAACGGAGCAAACAACATCGCATTAGCTTAACTGATCAAGTGTTATTCTCTCTTTAAAGTGAGCTATTGTGCGATTGACACTATCAATGCTTGTGTATTCACCTTCAATCACTTGTTTTTACGTAAAAAAGCAGATAGATTTTAAATCTATTGTCAATAATTGGGTGGATGCAATGAGAAAGCCTACTTTTTATTCTTTCTTACTCTGTATTATTCTGCTAGCTGGATGCTCATCGAGTCCCTCTAAGCGTTTCCCACCCGCGCCCCCGTTAAAAACGCAACTTTCTGATCCTATTATGGTCATTGTGCAATTAAAATCTCAGCTAGAGCAATGGTATGGTACGCCTTATCGCTATGGTGGCATGAGCCCATCCGGTATTGATTGCTCAGGGTTTGTGTATAGGACTTATAGTGATCGTTTTGATATACAACTGCCAAGAATGACTATCGACCAAACTAAATATGGTACACAAATTAGTAAAAGTGATTTGATGCCTGGTGATTTAGTATTTTTCAAAACCGGAGGAGGGGATAACGGGCTTCATGTTGGTATTTATGATACTGACAATACCTTTATTCATGCTTCTACCAGTAAAGGCGTTATTCGTTCATCATTAGATAATGCGTATTGGAAAAAAACTTTCTGGCAGGCTCGTCGATTGTAATTTTGTGCCATTGAAGGCGCTAACCTACTGAGTGTTATGCTATCTTATAGCTAACTTTTTTCATATAGGGATATCTTATGTCAGGCAAATTGCGTCTACTTCTTTCTGAGTCTTATGATCCATGGTTTAACCTCGCGGTTGAAGAGTGCATTTTTAAACAGATGCCAGCTGATCAACGAGTCCTTTTTTTATGGCGTAATGATAATACTGTGGTAATTGGTCGAGCACAAAACCCATGGAAAGAGTGTAATACCCGAAAAATGGAAGAAGATGGTGTGAAATTGGCGCGTCGCTCAAGTGGTGGCGGTGCAGTATTTCATGATCTAGGTAATACCTGTTTTACTTTTATGGCAGGCAAACCCGAATATAATAAAACCATTTCGACGCAAATTATTTTAGATGGGTTATCGAAAGCCGACATACAAGCAACGGCATCAGGACGAAATGATTTAGTCGTACCATTGGCTGATGGTGAAAGAAAAATTTCTGGCTCAGCCTATAAAGAGACAAAAGATCGTGGTTTTCATCATGGTACTTTATTAATTAATGCTGATTTATCTCGTTTAGCTAACTATTTAAACCCAGATCCAAAAAAACTACAGGCGAAAGGGATCACTTCGGTGCGCTCTCGTGTCACTAATTTAGTGGAATTAAAACCCGATATAACTCATGAAAAGTTATGCCAAGCGATTACTGACAGTTTTTTTGACTATTATGGTGAGCGTGTTGAAGCTGAAATTATTTCACCACAAAAATTACCTGATTTACCGGGTTTTGCAGAAACATTTGCAAAACAAAGTAGTTGGGAGTGGAATTTTGGTCAAGCGCCTGCGTTTTCACATCTATTAGATAATCGCTTTAAATGGGGTGGTGTTGAGCTGCACTTTGATATTGAACGCGGTACGATTATTAGAAGCCAAATTTATACCGACAGTTTAGATCCCGCACCATTAGAAAAGTTATCGCAGATGTTAGTTGGACAGCGTTATGCTTCTGGATCGATGAAAAGACTATTAGCACAATTAATAGAGCAGTCCCCAAATAACCAATCAGAGCTTGAAGAGCTGCAACAGTGGCTTGTTCATGCGCTTTCTTAATTGATTATTATCTATTTAAGAAAACGACTGACAATAAAATGGTTTGATATAATAAACAAAGCGGGAAAACATGATGTTTTCCCGCTTTGTTTTGTCAGTCAATACTTCTGGCTATATTAGCTATTTTCACATGACATAAAACGACGTGTATCTGGTAACTCACCATGTTCTCTAAATTTAGCTGGTGTAGTGTTGAAGTGTTTTTTAAAGATACGAGTAAATGTTGCTTGGGAACTAAAGCCATACATCAAAGCAATATCTAAAATGGACATGTCTTTTTCTTGTAAAGACTTTGCTGCTTCCAATAAGCGACGTTTACGTACATATTCGCCTAATGTGCAACCTTTAAAATCTTTAAAATTACGTTGCAAATGCCACTTCGAGTAGCCACTTTTATTTGCAATCGTATCAATCTTTATACCCTCATTACGTTGTAACTGAGTTTCTAACCATTTCAGAATATCATTAACGACATTTTCAGCCATAAAAACCTCCCACAATAGGTGGGGACATAGTGCCCAATTAAATAGAATAGTAACGTATGTTATTTGTAATCTATTTTAAGCATAGAGGAAATAATAGGTAGGCAAAAAGTGCTTTTTATGATTGATAATCATTATCAAAGCAATAGGAGTAAGTAATAAACAATGATTGATAGATAGTCTATCAAAAAGAAAGTGATAAGTTTTATAAAATTGGCGCATTTTATTTTATTGAATTTACTCTATTATTTAGCAATCGCTAAAATTTGTTATAGATGTTGTTTTGCAGACTGTTATATTTTTTGATAAAAAATCAATTAAATCATTGATGAAGATGTATTTCAAATCCAATTTTATTGGTTGAAATCGTTTTTTTAATGATTAATATTTCTAATTAAAATAAGTATTGGTACTTGGTTGTTTAAAGTGCTTTTATCAATATATAAAGGCTAACATAAATCTGTCAAAATACGGTTATTGCATAGGGGGAATTGTAGGCAGGAGCAGAAGATAAAAGCAGATATACTAAATAAGCTCACTCGCAGACAACGGGAGACACTCTGCGAGTGAGACGAAAGATTTTTTATAATAAAAAATGCTCTCTTACAATTTCACGACCAATTTCAATTGATGCTGTTGCGGCAGGAGAAGGGGCATTACATACATGTAATGAACGTTTGCCTTTAACAAAGTGAAAATCATCAACTAATTTTCCTTCGCGAGTTAAAGCTTGGGCGCGTACACCTGCCGGACCTGGGTGAATATCTGCTTCACGTAGAGCAGGAATAAGCTTTTGTGCATTTTGGGCAAACAGCTTACGTGAATAGGAACGACGTAATTCGGCCATCCCTTCACCTAAATAATTTCCGGCTATTTTCCAAAATCCTTTATAGGTTAGTACTTCAGTGAGATCTTTTAAGTCAATATCACTTTTCTTGTAGCCTTCACGTTTAAAGGCTAATACGGCATTAGGGCCTACGTCACGATGCCCGTTATACATACGTGTAAAATGGACACCTAAAAATGGGAAATCAGGATTCGGCACGGGATAAATAAGATGATTAACTAAATAATTTTTATTTGAGTTGAGCATAAAATATTCGCCACGAAAGGGAACTATCTTCATGCCGGTATCGTAGCCCGCCATTTTTGCTACCCGATCACTAAATAATCCAGCACAATTAATCAGCCACTTTGCGGTAAATTGTGTTGTGGACGTGGTGACTGTTACCGTTTCGTCTGTTTCATTAATCGCATTTACTGCTTGGTTAAAGGCAAATACTCCACCTCGAGCTTGAATGATTTCAACGTGTTTGGCGGCAATTTCCGGATAATTGACAATACCGGCATCAGGAACAAGCAAAGCAGCAATACCATTAACATAAGGCTCCCTGGCTTTTAGCTCGCTCTCGGTCATTTTAATCACTTCAAGGCCATTTTGTATTCCACGTTGATAGATATTTTCTAATGCTGGTAGCTCTTTTTCATCAGTTGCCACAATCACTTTGCCACAACGATCGTAATAGAGATGATGCTGTTTACAAAAATTGTAAGTCGTGATGTTACCTTGCTTAGCGAGTCTTGCCTTTAGGCTTCCTGGTGTATAGTAAATCCCCGAATGAACAACATTGCTGTTATGGCCACTTTGATGAACGGCGGGGCCAGACTCCTTATCAATCACCAGTACTTTAAGCTCAGGTTGGCTTTCTTGTAATGCACTGGCAACCCCTAATCCTACTAATCCTGCACCGATGATAATTACGTCATAAGTCATAATACTACCCATATAATCCAGTATAAGAGTTAATTTTTTTCTTGTTGTAAACGCTTTAACTTTCCACGTACATTGGCTAAATGAAGACGCATTTTGTGGCTAGTTTCATCACTATCTTGTTGTCTTATTGCTTCAACAATAGCTTCATGCTCTGCAATAACACGCTCAGTTTCGGCAATACGTCCTTTATTTTGACTTAAGGAATACATCAATACGCCAAGATAAAGCTCATGTAAGTTATCGAGGATGCGCACGAAAAAAGGATTATGTGAAGCAACCATAATGGCACGATGAAATTGATAGTCTTCTTGATGACCAATGTTGTTGTTTTTCTGCGTGGCTAAGATAAAGGCCTGATGTGCTTGCTCTATCGTCAGCAATTCTTCTGGTGTTCGGCGTAAAGCGGCAATGGCTGCCGCTTCATGTTCAATGACCTCACGCATTTCAAGCAGTGATTCAATTTCTTGAGGACAAGCAATTTCCATCACAATAGGTTCGTATTTACTCAAGATAGAGTGGTCAATAACGCGTCTACCGCCTCCTTGGCGTGACGTAATAATGCCACTCGCTTCTAATACCCCTAATGCTTCTCTGATGGGAACTCTGCTAACGCCAAAGGCGTCAGCGAGTACATTTTCAGACGGTAGCTTTTCACCAATAGGATAGGTCCCGTCATAAATATTTTGCTTAATTTGATCAAGAATTTGTTGCGACGCTTTTTGGCGTGAGATCTTTTTTATCATCTAGTTTTCTCCAGATACTTGCCCTACATTGACCAACTGTTTTTTAGAGCGCAACAGATGGAAAGCGCCAGTAAGTAAGATCAACGCCATACCTAATAAATCGGTATATAGTCCGGGCTTAATCATTAAAATAGCGGCCGCTGCAAAGGCGATACGTTCAAACCATGTTGTTTTGATTATCCAAAAATTCGCAGTGGCAATACTTAGTGCATAAATTCCCACTAATGCACTAATGACCATTAACCCGATAGAGATAACACTTAAATTATCACCTTGCATCAGTAATGCAGGGTTATAAACCAAAATAAAAGGAATAATAAAACCAGGGAGTGCTAAACGTACCGCATCCCATGAAGTTTGCATCGGATCGGCTCTCGCAATACTTGCTGCCGTATAGCTTGCTAGGGCGACCGGAGGAGTAATATTGGATAACGCGCCAAACCAGAATACAAAGAAATGAGCCGCTAAAGGCATCACACCGGCTTTAATTAAAATAGGTGACACTGTAACGGCAACCACGATATATAGAGCAGTTGATGGTAAGCCCATACTTAATACAATACAGACTAACATCACAACCAGTAAGATCATCCATAATGTATTGTCAGTCATAGAGACAATATTAAATGCTAAGGTCGCACCGATACCGGTCATGGTAACAACACAAATAATCACACCAATGGCAGCACAAGCGATAGTCACTTGTACCGAGCCACGAGCCGCTTCTGCTAAAGCATCAGCCACTTTAGTTAATGTCATTCGTACCGTTTTATCAGGTGTTAGCCAGCTGGCAACAATAATGGTTAAGATACCAAGAAAACCCGCATAAATAGGAGTTTTACCCATTAATAACGTGCCAATTACAATAATTAAAGGTAATAGTAATAAACCGCGTGCTTTTAATACCGCTTTAACTTGTGGAATATTCTCTTTGCTAAGTCCTTTTAAACCTTGTTTTTTCGCTTCAATATCAATTGCCATGATCAAGGCCGCGTAATAGAGCAACGCAGGAATAATCGCGGCAATAACAATCGTGGTATAAGAAATTCCCAAAAAGCCCGCCATAATAAAAGCAGCCGCACCCATAATCGGTGGCATGATCATTCCACCCGTAGATGCAGTAGCTTCAACGGCACCCGCAAAACGTGATGTTAAGCCAATATTTTTCATTAATGGAATGGTAAAGGTTCCCGTAGTGGCTACGTTGGCGACCGCGCTACCACTTAATGAACCTGTTAATGCTGATGAAATGACGGCAACTTGAGCAGGTCCCCCACGGCGACGTCCGGCCATAGCTAGCGCTAAATCATTAAATAGTGCTGTGGCACCACTAACACTTAAAAACGAACCGAATAAAATAAATACCACGATAGCGGTAGAGGCAGTAGAGAGTGTAATACCAAAAATACCTTCACTGGTCATAAATAAACGATATAACAGTCTCTCTACAGAAAATCCTGCATGACCAAAAATACCCATAAAGTATTGGCCAAATAGGGCATAGATAATAGCGAATGTGGCTAGGCTAGGAATAAAATAGCCCGTTGTTCTTCTTGCTGCTTCAAAAAGAACAATAATGCCAAGAATTGCCATCGCATAATCCATTGTGTTGGGAATACTTTTTCTTACCACATGGAGATCAACATAGTTAAAGAAAAAATAGCCATAGCTGATTAATGTTAAAGCGATAAAAAGATAATCCCAGCCATTAAATTTTGCGGTAGAAAATCGTTTAGAGAATGGAAATAAAATAAAACCAAGGATCAAAATACCACTAAGAAAAATAGTATTACGATAAAACTCTTGGGTGTTGGATAAGGCATTAGAGTAAATAGCATACAACGAAATGAATATCGCCAGCGTGGTGGTGATTTTTAAATAGATACCGGTAAGGTGACGAGTGCCTGAGCTAGCTTCTTTATCTAATGCTGGTGGCTCTACCGGAGTTAGGTGGTCATTATTAGTCATAACTCACTCCTGTTATTTATTATTAGTTTGCGTTTGAGCTTCAGGTGGAATTAAATAGTCAGGGATATCTAATCCAATTTCTTTGTAATAACGATAAGCTCCAAGGTGTAATGGCACAGAAACACCTTTTAACGCATTTTCGGTGGTGATGTATTTTGCAGCACTATGTACTTGATGAACTTCTGGTAAGTTTTCAAACATGGTTTTAGTCAATTCATAAACTAACTGGTCATCAATACTTGTGGTTGTCATTAAGATATTAGGTTGTGCAATGGTGTTTACTTTTTCTGCTTGGCGAGGGTAGGTATTTGCTGGTATTTCAAAGCGAAACCAAGAGTTAGCAATATGATTAATATCATCAAGTTGCTTATCAGTCACTTCAAGTAATTTGGCATTAACACCACTGGCATACATATCGGTAACCGCAGAGGCGGGAACACCCGCAGGTAATGCTCCCCCATCAAGGCGTCCATCACGCATTGCTGAAACGGTATCTCCATAACCAAGATATTCAGGAGTGATCTCTTTTTTAGTTAAATTCACACCTTTAAGAATGATAATGGTCGATTGTTCAGTGCCACTGGCTTGTGGCCCGACAGAGAAGCTGGTGGCACGAATATCATCCAATGTTCCTGTTTTTACTTTGTCATTCATTAAGACAAAGTGCTCTACATTTGGCCAAAGCATTGATATAGAACGTAGATTTTTTTCTGGTTTGCCTTCAAAATTACGTACACCTTCGTAAGCTTCCACAGCTAATAGACTTTGTAGAATAGAAAGCTGAGCTTCGTTTTGTTGCATTAAATAGATATTTTCAATTGAGCCAGCAGAGGACTGCCCTGTGACTTGTATTCCTCTATCCTTGAGGTGGGTGCTCCAAACATTGGCTAAACCGACTCCCATCGGGTAATAAGTTCCTCCTGTTGAGGCCGTTGCTACAGAGAGAAATTGCTTATTGGCATTCTCTTTTTTGCCGATCATTGCTAGTGATACAACAGCAATAACAGCAACAATACCGATGGCAAGCTTTGTTTTTCTTATTCTCATGATGTTGTTCCTGTACATAAAAACGCAGGTGAATATTTCACATCAACTTGTATACAACATGACAACTTTTATAGGTAAAGGAAGGTTACGAAATTGTGAACTGGGTTGATTAATTTGATACGTGAATGTAACAAATTGTGATCATGATGGTAATTATGTAAATTATATCCATAATCAAGGGGTTTTTATCAAGAAGACAGAGAAAATATCGATAACTTGGGGTATTTGAAAAATAATTCACTAAAAAATAAATTAATAATAGATTTTCTAAAATAAATAACTATTTACATTAAAGGAATAAATAAGAGCAGAGAGGGGCGAGAAAACAATAATTAACGGGTATGGCTAACAAATAAATATCAAAATTAGTCAATTAAAGATAATAAATAATTAAAAATTATTATTTTATAATGAGATGGAGATTACGCCATTGGCTATTAAAATAAATACTCCTGACCACACTAAGGCTGAAACAGCACTTGTTAGATAAATACCATAAATGGGGAGTTTTAATAAACCTGCGCTAAAAGGCGTAAGGTAGCGAAACACAGCTAAAAAGCGTGAAATAAAAAGAATAAAGAATGCTTTATTTTTTAACAGTTGTTGTATACGTAAGATCTTTGTTTGATAGCGGGTAACCCATTTATTTAAGCGAGGGAAATAATAAATGGAACGTCCTAACTGATAACTCGCTATAGATCCTAATAAGGCACCTAAACTAGTTGCTAACCAAAGTAAAATAGGCGAATGGAAGGGCAAGCAAACCCCAAATATTAAGATCAGCATTAACGATGCGGGAGGTAAAAAGGATGAAATACCAATAGTAGATTTTCCCGCAGTGAGTAGGGTAATAGTAAAAAATAAAGCGATAGGAGAAACATGACTTAATGTGTCAAGCATTGAATGGAGTATCTCCATTTTATTCTCCTTTGATAATATTTTGCCCCTTTAGTATAGAGTGCATCTTTATACCAGACTGTCCGTTAGCCTAGCAAAATTTAATGGTCAGAAAAAGTAAGTCAAGAGCTTGTAAATAAAATGCCCCTCCATTTTAATGACTAATCCGTTAACTGGAGGGGCTTATTACTAAATAATTAAATTATAATTAATGTGCTTCATTAATTTATCGTTATCACGATAATCAACAGGAATGGCTAACACAGCAGGACCATCAACAGCTATCGCTTTACGTAAGGTTTCACGAAGTTGAGATGCGCACTCAACAGAAAATCCTTTAGCACCAAAAGATTCTGCATAGCGTTTAAAATCAATGGGACCAAATTTTACGCCAGAAGGACGGCCATATTTTACTTCTTCTTGCATCTCCACCATATTATAAGCATTATCAACCCAGATAATATGCAATATATTGGTATTAAGACGAACTGCGGTTTCTAGCTCCATTGAAGATTGCATAAATCCCCCATCACCAGAAACAGAGATAATTTTATCGCAAGGACGTACAAAAGAAGCGCCTATTCCCCAAGGTAATGCAACTCCCATGGTTTGTTGGCCATTAGAAATTAGCATTTGTCTCGCTCTAAAACTATAAAGGTAACGTGCAAGCCAAATATGAAAACTCCCCATATCAATACAAAGAGTGACATCGTTATCAATGATATCTTGCATTTCATGTATGATAGTTAAAGGATGAATAGGTGTGCCTTGTCTAAAATAACTATTTTGTTGCAAAATTTCCCTTTGCTGACGTATTTTCTCTAGTATTCCTTGGCTCTGATTAGACAATTGTAATTTTGAATTAGGCTGGTGAGTTAATTGTTGCGTTAACTTATCCAGTGTTAATTTAATATTGCCTGTTAATTCTAAGGCAGGGCAGTAAGCTAAATCGATTTCAGCTTGGATCTCATCAATATGGATAATATTGGCATTATGACTGTTCCATAAGGAAGGTTCATACTCAATCGGGCTATAACCTAAAGTGATAACTAAATCAGCGTGTGCCAGTAATTCATCCCCTGGCTGATTATTAAATAAGCCAATTCGTCCGGCAAAGAGTGGAAAATGGCGATGAGCAATAGCCCCGGCAGATTGATAAGTACCTACAATAGGAACAGGAAAAATATCAAGAAAATTCTGTAAGGCAAGAGCATTTTCCGGATCGCTGGCTTGAAGCCCTATTAATATCACAGGGTTTTTCGCTTGTAATAATAAGCTGATCGCTTCTTGAATTGCACTATCACTCGCGGCACCTAAATTAGGTTTGGATTTAGGTGTTAATAACGGGCTATCTACCTCATTATTGAGTATATCCATTGGAAAGGTTAAAAAAGCCGAGCCGGGACGACCTGACTCCGCATGACGAAAAGCATTGGCTAACGTCTCTGAAATTGATTGTGAAGAATCAACTTCAGCGCAAAACTTAGTGATTGGGTTAAACATTGTTACTGTGTCCATACTTTGATGAACCAGTTTAAGTCTATCCGTAGATTTAACTGAGCCTCCTAAGGCAACTAGAGGATCACCTTCTGATGTAGCTGTCGCAATGCCCGTTGCTAGATTAGAACAACCGGGACCAGAAGTGGCTATCGCCACACCCGCTTTACCGGTTAAACGTCCTACCGCACCCGCCATAAAAGCTGCATTGGCTTCGTGACGCACAACAATAGTTTTAATTGTTGAATCAACCAAAGAATCAAAAACACGGTCAATTTTGGCTCCGGGGATCCCAAAAACTTGTTTAACACCATGTTGTTCTAATTGCTTAACCACCAAGTCAGCACCGCAATTCCAATGATGAGAGTTCATAAAACCTTCTTTAAGTTTGCAAGTGAATGAATAAAAACAGAATGACCTTTAGGAATGATTACTTTCAGTTTTCGGCTTGTTCTATTGCCTGATGAAGGTCATCGGGCATTAAATTAGCTTCTAAGAATGTTGATTGATGAGGTAAGTCAATAGTAAAACGAGAGATAACACCGATTTGTAGGGTGCCTTTTTTTAATTGATAATCAAGTACATGGCCACCACCTTCACGTTGGTGATTAATATAATGCTCATGAAATCCAGCAACATTAAGGCCTTGAATAAATTGCGGGGAACGAAAGCCGGCAATAATACCCATTTCATCGTGAAAGGTAAAAATAGGCTGATTTTCAATGGCTTCTAGCATGGGCACATAAGGAGGCTCTTGACGTGGCACTGTACGTGTTTTAACTAATTCAAATTCGCCTTCAATTTTGATGGCACAAAATAGATTATCGGAAGGAACATATTGGTTAATAATATTGTGAACCTGTTGTTGGGAGACAGGAGCCGAAAACTGATGTGTAATATCAGGTTTAAAGAATGTCATTACAGCAAAAGGCGAGCCTTGATCTGGACGGGCTTCTCGCGCACTGCCATCTGAACGTAATTGAAAAACGTTACTATCAAAGGCGACCAATTCGCCATCAAGATGATTAAAAGTACCTAAACCAAAATCACCATGCTTTAATAAATCAGCAATAGTAACATCACTATCATAAACACCAGCAATAAGACTACTCATTAAAGAATTTTGGTAGATAGTACATTCTGGATGTTTATTAATATAATGATTTAAAGAAGTTATTATTTCTTGGGTGCAGTTGCAGGAACTATGAGTATTTTTATGGTTATGGGTGATATCACTATTATCTCGCTCGATATGGTTAAAGCTAGTTTTCATAATGAAGCAGATCCTTATTTATTTAGATAGACATTCATCAACTATCAATTTCATTATTAGCCCTATAGGTAAGATTTTCAAATGTTTTAATTGATATCAAAAAAGATGTGATAATCATAGAGAGTGAGATTAAAGCTATTTTATTGTTTTTTATAAATTTAATTTTACGTGTAACTTTATTAAAAAAAAATTAAAAAAATATCAATGTTATTGATGAGGTTGCTTTGTTTGTTTCTATTGGAAACTATAAATTAATGTAATTATTTTGAGCGATTATGAGTAATCACAAGGAAATTAAAGAAGAATTTAAAGAAAATGGATATTAATAGTTTTTTATTTTCATTGTGATTTATTAGAAATATATTTTTAGTTATAAATAATAAAATTAATTTTCTTAAAATTTAAAAAAAGATTAATTTTAATAATTATTATTTAGGAGGAAGTTAGAGTTATCAAGAAGGATAAAAGTGTTACAAAATGTAACTTTTAATTCCAGGTAAACAGAAATGTATCTATATATGTAAGATTGCTGTTGTTATTATGTAAGTTGTTAATTTTCATTTGTCATTATATATCAACAGATTATGTTGATTTTTTTACATTTATGATCGGTATCTCCGATCGATGGTCTGATTATGATAGGTTTTATCTATCACATTTCACTTAATTGATCGATTAAAACGTTTTTACTAAGTCTAATTATGACAATATAGTAATAAAAATTTTAGTTAAGTAGAGGGTAAAGTAAGAAAAAGGAATGCTTTCACAAATGAAAAAAGATGATAATAATAGCGTTAGTATGTCGGATTTTTTTAATAAAAAAACAGGGTTGTTTATAAAGTATAAAAGGAAAGAGTTAGGTTTAACAGGACAGGATTTAGCGATCATATTGAATGTTAGTCAGCAACAAATTTCTCGATATGAAAATGGAACTACAAATATTACTGTTACCTTACTTAATAAAATACTGATGATATTGGACTCATCATGGAGTGAGTTTTTAACATTTAATGAATTAACTGATAGGTATTAATTCTGATTTAATTGTTGTTAATTAATATTTAATATATGGGGAAGTTTAAATGAAAAAATTATTATTACCTTTAGTCATGAGCAGTGCATTATTTAGTGGATATACATTAGCTAATACCGGTGAAGTTCAATTTATTGGTGCGGTTACGTCGGAAACGTGTGATATTGATACAGAAATTGGTGGTTTAGTTAAATCAACAATCGATTTGGGTAAAATGACCACTGCAGATACCAATGGTAAATATGTTGAATTTGAATTAGTCCCTCGTACGGATGAATGCCTGAAAAAAACCAGTGGCCAAGTTGGTTGGCAAAGTGCAGGTTTTACTAATTCAGGTCTTGCTAATATGAAAGGTACTGCCGGTGGTGTATCTATTCAATTAACAGCGATTAATTCAACCACACCTAATCAGGATGTAACTTATAATAACCAAAGTGTTGATTTTGGTAATGGTAATGATCCAATTGGTAATATGAAATTTAAAGCAAGAATGACAGCAACGGCAGGTCAAACTGTTACAGAGGGTACTGTAATTTCAAGCGCAACTTATGCAGTAGCTTATAAATAATGTTTCATTATTTAATTTTATAATGTCTATTATCAATGTAGTTACTTTTATTTAATTATTCTAATAATAGTTATTATTATGCTCTATTTAGGGTGCTTTTAATCTATTCTATTTTTGTGAATATAAATAAAGTTTAATATAAGCATTATGACTGGAATAAAGGGTCATTGATCCTTTATTTCATTTGAAAATATTAATGGATAATATCAATGCGTTTAAAATCAATTAATGCTTTTGTGTTATCCTTGTTAGTAAGTCCATTTTATGTTTGCGCAGATTTAAATATGGACTTCTTACATGGAGGAGTTCAACTGCAAGCTGCTGGTGTATTTGATGAAAATACCAATTATCCTGCTGGGCATTATATTGTTGAGGTTATTTTCAATCGAAAATTAATTAGTAAAAAAGAATTAATTATCTCACCAGAAGATAATGAAAATTTATGTTTAAAAAAAGATTGGATTAATGAGTTATCGCTTCCAATAAAATTAAATTTATTTGAATTATATTATCATCCTGAGCGCGATTGTTATGATATTAGCCGTTATCCTGGGGCTCAGGTTATTTTTGATAATTCGAAGCAAACTTTAACATTTAGTATTCCTCAAATTGTATTAGATGAATCTCTGCGCCGGCAGGAATGGGATTATGGGATAACAGGTATTAAATTAAACTATTCGGGCTATATTTCTAAAACCAGTTCTTCACAAGCACAAATTTATGGTGATTTTGATTTATATGCTAATTTAGGTCGTTGGGTCGCTTATGTTCGTAGTAGTTACCAAAGGAACTCGGGTACAGAAACATCGGAGGCAACAGTTTCCACAGCAATTAAATCAATACAAGGAAGTTTTACCGTAGGTAAAACAATAACCTCTTTATCAATATTACCTAACTTTGCTTTTTATGGAATGTCACTGCGCTCGGAAAGGGATATGCGCCCATGGGAAAAACGAGGTTATGCACCGGTTATTTCTGGTGTTGCAAACTCTAATGCTAAAATTACTATATCTCAAAATGGATATGTATTAAGTTCACAAGTTGTTCCCGCAGGGGCTTATCAATTAAAAAATATAGCACCAGTAAGTAATGGAAATATAACAGTGACAGTAGAAGAAAGTGATGGGACAAAAACAGTTCGCTATTATCCTGTTGCCACACTTTCTTCCTTATTACGCACAGATGAAATAAATTACAACATTGCTATCGGAGAAAAAGAAACAGTAGGTAAAAGAGAAAATAGTTTATTTTTTCTAGGTGCATTTGACTACGGATTAACTAATGTTACGGTTCATGCTGCGGGAATTTTGCATAATAATTATAAAAGTGCAGCATTAGGAATGAGTAAAGATTTTGGACGATTTGGTGCAATGTCATTTATTGCTAATACTGCTGTAAGTGTATTTCAAAAACAGACACCAACAGCATCCGAAGTTAGGCAGTCTGGTATCAGCTATTCGTTACAATATGCAAATTCATTGACTGATAATACTAATTTACAGCTACTCGCATATCGCTATACTGGTAAAGATTATGTTGATTTTAATGAATTTAATTCAAATGCTTTATA
This sequence comes from Proteus sp. HMSC14B05, assembly GCF_001808035.1. Lineage (NCBI taxonomy): Bacteria > Pseudomonadati > Pseudomonadota > Gammaproteobacteria > Enterobacterales > Morganellaceae > Proteus > Proteus sp. HMSC14B05. The sequence continues at coordinate 43,136 of NZ_KV791964.1, forward strand.
TCATCGCAGTAATCGTAAAGAGCGTTATGAAACGATATTGTCCCAAAGTTTTGATGGTAGCTTTGTTAGCTTATCTGCTTGGATGCAAACATATAGAAATAGTATTAGTAATGAAGTTGGCGCAAATATTACTTACAATACAACAATTAAATCTGTCGATTTCTCATTATCAGCGGATTATCAAAAATTAAACGATTATGAGCATGATAATTATATTATTTCTGTTGGAATAAATATTCCCTTTAGCTTATATGATAAAAATCATTTTTGGGCAAATTCTGTTAGCTACGATAGGAAAAATAAAGCTAGTTTTAATTCTGGTGTTTCTGGAAGTATTAATGAAAAAATAAACTATAGTATCAATACAAGTAAAGATCGTGATAACTGGTCTAATTCTGCTTATTTTGGTATTGATCATAGTATTATTAATACGGGATATGCGATTTCTCAGAATGGCCATCAAACTACCAGTTCTATTAATGCTTCAGGAAGTTTATTAGCCACCCCAGATACAGGATTATTATTCAGTAATGTCAGAAGAGATACTGTCGCAATTGCAAAAATTAAAAATATAGAGGGTATAACATTCAATGATTCACCGCCAACTGACAAAGAAGGAAACACTATTGTTGGGGTATCACCATACATTGAAAATAATTTAAAAATAAATACAGAAGAAATTCCGAATAATGTTGAATTACTTGATTCTGTTCAAAATTTTACTCCAGCAGATAAAGCTATTATTTATCGCGAGTTTAAATATTCAACAATTCAAAGGTATATATTAAGAATAAAAAATAAAAATGGTGATTTTATTTCTGCTGGAAGTGCTGTTAGAAATAAAAACGATGAATATATAGGGTTTGTTTCAAATTCTGGGGTTCTTTTATTAAATTTATTAGATAAGCCTAATAAGCTATTCGTTATATCACCTAATGGTGAAAAATGTACTTTAAATTTGGAGAAAGTAGAATCTAATGATCATAAAATTATGGAAATTGAATGTAATGAATAGAATAGTATTTGTTTTTGCTTTAATCATATCGTCATTAACCTGTTTTAAAGCATATTCAGCGTTTACGCTTAATGGTACTCGCTTTATTTATGATGAAGGTCGCAAGAATATCGCGATAGAAGTTAAGAATAATAGTGATAAAACCTATGGTGGCCAAGTTTGGATTGATAATCTTAATGGGAATGAAGTGTTCTTTATTCCTGCACCTAATTTATTCAAAATAACTGGAGGAGAAAAACAATTAATCCGCTTGCTATATGTAAATGATATTTTACCTAAAGATAGGGAATCATTGTTTTGGCTCAATATTCAGGAAATCCCGCCAATTTCTTCTGCCGATGACAGTAATGTGCTTGCTGTTGCATTAAACACACAAGTTAAACTGATTTATCGCCCTAAGATTTTAGCTGAAAAACGCGAGGATGCAGAAAAACGTCTGACATATAGTGGTTCAGTTTTAAAGAATCCTACACCTTACTATTTTGCATTAACTCAAGTGTCAGTCAATAATAATCCTTTGGTCTTGTCAAAAGACATTGAGCAATCTATTAGTTTATTTCCACCTTTCAGTGAGGTAAATGTGCAGCGCCCATTGTTAGGTAAAGTAACCGTTGAAGCTATTGATGATTATGGTGCTAGACGTGTTATTGAGCTTAATTAAGGAAGTAAAAATGAAAAATAAATCATTTTATTTCACGCTATTATTATTTTTTATTGCTATGGATACTTCTGCTGCTCGATGTCGGAATGTGTCAATCAAATATAATTTTCCAGCCCAAATAGATATTACAAATAAAAAAGTGGGAGATAAGCTTTATTCTTTTGGTGCGCCAGACGCCCCTATAAACGTTGCTGGTCAATGTCTACGTGCTAATAGTGGGGCGGGAAATACAAATGGAAATTATATTTATATTGTTGATCAATATGGATCATCACCAACATTATGCCCGACTACTGGTACAGTTGATAAAAATTCACCAGATGGATACTTGCGTTTTCGTTCAACGGGAAGTTGTGCTAATTCTTCTTGGCTGCTAGTTCTTGATTATAAAATATCTGGGGTTGGCTGGACCAATTTAACAGGTCCCGGTGGTGGTACTGATTCAGGCGTTGTTTATTTACAAAAAAAGCCACCTGTAGGAAAAACGGTTATTAATCCTGTCTATATGTTGAAACGTAATTATTATTCTCGAATTGGTCAAATGGGCAATACGTTACAAAAGGAAAGCGTTGCTCTTAGTGCACCAACATCGATGACGTTGATAAATAATGCTTCTTGTGCAGTGTCTGTTAATGACGTCGCATTTGGTGAACAAACCGCTAGTGACGTAAAAATGAATACTATTGCAGGAAAAAATATAAATATTTCTTTTACGTGTAATGCTGTATTACCTGCATACACACTCAGTTTTTCTGGTAAAGATGGTGTGAATAATGCCACAACAGGGATCATTAAGGTTAAAGATAATAGTTCTGTGGGGTATCAACTTTCTTGGGCAGATAGCACGGTTAAACCCATTAATAGTGCTGTAGTTATTAATAATGTGGCAATAGCTCCGAATACAAAGCCAAAAACCAATAATTTTACTATTCCGATAAGGGTAAAACCTGTTGCGTTATCCACTCAGCCAATCCCTGGGCCGGCTAATACTGCATTAACGATTAATATAAAGTTAAATTAAATGGAGTTAACGATGGTAAAAAAATCTTGTTTTATGTTTAGCGTTATTTTATTTCCTATTTATGTTGGAGCAACAAGTTTCACCTCTAATGTTACTGGTGGAACAGTCACTTCAAATTTAAGTATGACAGTGAAAGCCTCTTGCAGTACAACGGTTGGTGATGTGACATTTGGTGACCAAAGCGCGGGTGATATTAAAAAAGGAGCTGTCGCAGAGAAGGTAATATCATTGGCTATTGTATGCGATACAAAAATGACTAATTACACATTAGCATTTACGGCGGCTGATGGTGTTAAAGATGTAGCAAATGGCATTATTAATACTAAATTAAATTCAACGGTGGGTTATCAACTTAAGTGGGGAGATTCGACCGTTAAACCTGTGGATACAGCAATTACTATTAATGGCAGTACAATTACCCCAACAAACAAGCCAACGCAAGAAAGTTTTACTATTCCAATCAAAGTTAAACCTGTTGCTCTTGGGGAGACTGTTTCTCCTGGTGCAGCAAATACGGCGTTAAACATTAAACTAACTTTCAATTAGTTGAGGGACTATGTGCAAATCTATATTGCTTACCAGCCTGTTAATCTTTATCACAAGAAGTTGTTATGGCTCTGAGTTAAATGCAACCTCAATCATTGGCGGTGCTGTTCAATCGCAATTTAGTATGAATGTAAAAATAGCTACATGCTTACCCGCTACTGTTGACAATGTTACTTTTGGAGCAGTTGATACAGCGACTATTTTATCGGGTGAAGTTGAAGGGCACTCAACACTCTTTTTGGATTGTACGGGCACAATTAAGCCACAAAGAGTTACAATACTTTTTGAACCTGCTAATCCTCATTTAACCATGGGTAGTGTGGGTTATATTGGTTCAAAAAATACCACACTTGGCTATTTTGTGTCGTGGGAAGATGAACAAATAGGTGCTATTGGTGAAGGGGTACCAATGGGGAAGGCACTTTTTTTTAAAAAAACGGATGCTTCATTGATGAAAGTTAAACTTAAAATAAAACCAGTTGTACTTCCATTAGGAGGAAAGTCCGTTCATTTGGGTAATGGAAATACCCATATAACTATCAAAATAAAATATATCTGATATGAGTTTTTGTATGAATAAAAAAATATATATGTATTTTATTATTACTTGTTTAAGTAATTTTCCTCAACCAAGTTTATCAGATGAAATCTTACCTGATGCTCAATTAACAATTTCTTTGGATGTAGTTAGAATCACTTGTGATATTAATAATGGAAAAGGATTTAATAAAATAGTAGATTTTGATGTTATCAACGAAAGTAATTTATTAGCTGGTAATCAACCAGCCGTAAAAACACAGTTTATTGTTGATTGCCAAAAAAGTGGTTTTAAACCTGAGCATATTGATATCAAAGTTAAGCCTGGTAGCCAAGGTGCATTAAATAATGGTATTGGTGGTGAACTTAAAACCAATTTATCTGGTGTAGGAATTTATTTATCATGGGCAGACTCAAGCCCAATAAATCTATCTGGAGTGAATAAAAGTTTTAGTGCAGATCTTAATAATCAATTTGATATTAGTTTTTTTGCAAAACCATATGCTCAATCTCAAATTGTTGAAAAAGGTTCACTAAAAAGTAGCATAATTATTAATGCATTATATAAGTAATTTATTTTAATCTTATTCAAAAAGGGAACGCCATATTATGTTTCCTTTATATATTACAGAGCAATTGCTGTAATATTATCATTGGGGCTAAGATCTATAATTTTGTCCCCATGAATAGAAAACTGTCTTTAGTGCTAGGGGAGTGTTCACCATCAATTTCTGATTGCGGACGCTCAAGTAGATTATCCGCGCGATCGTAAAACAGCATGGTATCAAGGTTTTCACTACTGGCGACTTTTTTTAAACGTTGCTCTGAGTCATACAGGTATTCTACCCAACCTCGATAGGTGTCTTCCATGGCACCAAGATTATCTTGGGGATCATAAAACCACTTACGCCATAAGGTAATGCCATTTAACGGGTGCTGTTTATCACGAGAGCTGAAAGTGCTAATGGTTCGCCCCAGTTTATCGTATTGCCGATATTGGGTGAGAGCTCCTTGAGTTCGACTGATTTCACGGTGTAGGTCGTCACGGTCAAATTCAGTAATTAACTGTGAGCGACCGTCAATAAGGTGGTTGATGGCAGTGGCATGTCCGGAGCCGTAATAGAGCCAGTTGAGGCTGTCACCTTGAGGTAACGTCAGACGGCTTAGGTTATTGAGTTCATCATAATTAAATTCGACGATATCGTCGCCCGTTTGTTCACGAGTAATGCGGCCAAGTGCATCGTAGGTAAAATGGACTTTGATTCGCTTGCAAACCCATTTCAAGACCACGTTGATTGGGCTGTTTGCTGGCGACCAATAGGCGGTTCATACTATCCCATTGATATTGGTAGCGATCAGTTAAGGTCTCACGTTTGACAAGGTTACCCGCCGCATCATAGTCGAGTAATATTGTGCGTGGTGCGGATGTGAAGACTCGGTCGCCTAAGTGAGCTTCTTCAACCAGTCGCCCCAAACTGTCATACGCTAAACGCGACTCTGTGTTATCCGGCCAAAATACAGTGATAAGGCGCTCGCGTTCATTCTGATATTGCCAACGCGTTTGGTTACCATTACCATCCGTTATGCTGAGTAGTCGGCCCAGTGCGTCCCATTCACTAATATGTGTATGACCCAACGCATTGCGACAACCGCAAGGTAATCCAAACTCATCCCAAATTAGCGCCGTTTTAATGCCTGTACGGTCGGTATAATGAATAATTTGGTGATCATGATTAAGTTGCCAAAATGAGGTTGAACCATCGTGCCAATAAGCGGTTCGTGTGAGGTTGATATCATCATATTCAAGACGATAGCTTTCGCCTTCGCTCGTTTTGTTTTCAATCACTCGCCAAAGATTATCTTCTGAAAGTGCCCAGCGGTATTCATTGCGTAAGCCATATTTATCGCTATGCCACGCCATAACACCGGCATCAGTCCACCCAAATTGGCGATAAGGGTGATTTGTCTGTTGCTCAACACGTATTAATTGGGCACTTTCGTTGTAAAAAATTGCAATGAAACTATTTAATGGGAAATTATAATGATTAAAATGTAATAAATTGTTTTTATTGAAATATACGCATTTTATTATTTTTTGATTATCAATATATAATCTATTTTATTTTTAAGTAAAAACTCATTAAATGAGTGGGATGCAAATTTAATGCATAAATTAGATATTAAATTATATTAAAGTTATTTTTTATAAAATAAAACAGCATAAACCTTCGATAAGTCTCGTAGAGTTTATGCTGCTTTTGTTAGTATTTAAACGTGAAGAAAACCGAATAATACTAAATAATAATAAAGCTATTTATTACACATTAAACAAGAAGTTCATCACATCGCCATCTTGCACGATATAATCTTTACCTTCCGCACGCATTTTACCTGCTTCTTTCGCACCTTGTTCACCACCATAAGTGATAAAGTCATTATATGAGATGGTTTGGGCGCGGATAAAACCTTTTTCAAAGTCAGTATGGATCTTACCTGCAGCTTGTGGGGCAGTTGCACCTACAGGGATTGTCCAAGCACGGACTTCTTTTACACCAGCGGTAAAGTAAGTTTGTAAATCGAGTAACGCATAACCTGCACGGATAACACGGTTTAAGCCCGGCTCTTCGATGCCTAAATCTTGCATAAACTCTTCGCGCTCTTCATCGTCTAGCTCTGCAATATCTGCTTCGATAGCAGCACAAACAGGAACAACAACAGAGCCTTCGGCTTCAGCGATTTTACGTACCGTATCAAGATAAGGATTATTTTCGAAACCATCTTCATTGACGTTAGCAATATACATGGTTGGTTTCAGGGTTAAAAAGCTTAAATAACGGATAATCGCTTTTTCTTCATCACTTAAATCTAATGCACGCAACATACCGGCTTTTTCTAAGTGCGGTAAACATTTCTCTAAAACTTCCATCTCTGCTTTAGCAACTTTATCACCACCTTTGGCTTTTTTCTGATTACGATGCATTGCTCGTTCACAGGTATCTAAGTCAGAAAGCGCTAATTCGGTATTAATTGTTTCAATATCTTCAGCAGGATCGACTTTACCCGCCACATGCACAATATTGTCATTTTCAAAACAACGCACGACATGGCCGATAGCTTCAGTTTCGCGGATATTGGTAAGGAATTGGTTACCTAAGCCTTCACCTTTAGATGCACCTTTAACCAAACCTGCAATATCAACAAACTCCATTGTAGTGGGTAACACTCGTTGTGGTTTTACAATTTCTGCTAACTTATCTAAGCGAGGATCAGGCATGGGTACAACACCTGTATTTGGCTCAATAGTACAGAATGGGAAGTTGGCTGCCTCAATACCTGCCTTAGTTAAGGCATTAAACAGTGTAGATTTCCCTACGTTAGGCAGACCGACGATACCACATTTAAATCCCATAAACGTTCACCTTGTCACATAAAAAACAACAGGAAAGGGGGAGCTCCTGTTGTGTGCTGTTAAAAAAATTGGCGCTATTATAGAACAAATCCCTGTTTGATTAAATCATCAGGGATTAATTGCGCAAAAGAAAAGGGCATGGCATTGCCCAGTTAACTTATTTGATACACCAATAGCTTTATTGATAGGGGTTAAGCTTTAAAGCTATGTAAACGATTAATGGCTTTTTCGTAACCATCACGCATCAGAATATCTGTACAAGCAAGGGCTTCATCAATTGCATCATCAATAAGTTTTTGCTCACTTGTTGGTGGTTTACCTAACACAAAACCGACCACTTTGTTTTTATCACCGGGATGACCAATCCCAATACGTAATCGATAAAAATTGGGGTTATTGCTAAATTTACTCTGAATATCTTTTAGTCCGTTATGGCCACCATTACCGCCACCCAATTTCATTTTTACCACACCTGGTGGTAAATCCAGTTCATCATGTGCAACCAATATTTCATCGGGTTGAATACGATAAAAATTTGCCATCGCTAATACCGCTTTACCACTTAAATTCATAAAAGTGGTAGGGACTAATAAACGAACATCATTACCATTTAAATTAATACGAGCAGTATAGCCGAAGAATTTGCTCTCTTCTTTTAGAGATTGTTGATGACGTTGAGCCAATAAATCAACATACCAAGCACCCGCATTATGGCGAGTCTGGGCATAATCAGCACCGGGGTTGGCTAACCCGACGATAAGTTTAATTTTACTCACAATTGCCTTTCACTGTTATCGTCTTAAAAGAAAGCATCTAGTTTACCTTTCTCTGTCAAGAAGCACAAAATAGATTGTCATGATTATTTTGTTGAAATCTTTCTAGGAGAAAATACTTATTATTTATAGGGCAAAAAGAGCGAAATAGGCGTATTAGCACCGATAAATGATTTACAAAAGCAATAAAACACATTTTTTGCAAAGAATTGTCAATAATTTTCAGAGCATGTGATCACTGCGACAATACCTTTTTAGTCTTTATGGCTATAATAACTACAATGAATAAAAGGTTATTCGATGTATTTTGGTGTTGAATCGTCTGACGACGCGCTTGGAGGTGCAACATGAAATATAAACATGCTTTTGCCGTTGGCAATTTATTGATGGCTATCGGTATGGTGCTTATGCTCGGTAGTCTCGGTTATAATCTTCTTAGCCATATTTTTCCATTAGGACTACCTGATATTTTATCTGATGCTTCGCTAATGGGGATCTTTATTGGTGCACTTGTTTGGTTAGCAGGGGCTCGTATTGGTGGTAGAGAAACCGTTGCAGAAAGATATTGGTGGTTGCGTAATCATGACGAACGTTATCGTCGCCATGATAATCATCGTTATCCATAACAGTGTGGGCATCAATAAAATATAGATAAAATCATAATTCATAATAAAGTAAGAATAGATAATAAGTAACTCATTGTCGTTAATATGCAGATAATACATATCTAAAGACCCGCTGATAAAGTGATCGCGGGTTTTTTATTGTCTAAATATTTTATCTTAAAAAGATAACAAAAAACCCGCTATAACATAGGCTATAGCGGGTTTAATTATCTCAAAGTACGATATTAAATCGACAAATTAATGTTCGAACATCGCAGAAATTGACTCTTCATTACTGATACGACGAATGGCTTCAGCCAACATACCAGACAAGGTCAATGAGCGGACTTTATTTAATGCTTTGATTTCTGCTGACAATGGAATTGTATCGCAGACAACCACTTCATCAATAACAGAGCTTCTGATGTTCTCAACAGCATTACCAGAGAAAATAGGGTGAGTCGCGTAAGCAAATACACGTTTAGCACCACGTTCTTTCAGCGCTTCTGCTGCTTTACATAATGTACCACCTGTATCGATCATATCGTCAACAAGGATACAGTCGCGATTAGCAACGTCACCGATAATATGCATAACTTGAGAAACGTTAGCACGAGGGCGACGTTTATCAATAATTGCCATATCAGTATCATTCAGAAGTTTAGCGATAGCACGAGCGCGAACAACACCGCCAATATCTGGAGAAACAACAATAGGGTTGTCCAATTCTTTTTGAAGCATATCTTCTAAAAGGATCGGGCTGCCGAAGACATTGTCAACCGGTACATCAAAGAACCCTTGGATTTGTTCTGCATGTAAGTCGCAGGTTAAAACACGGTCTACGCCTACACTAGATAAGAAATCCGCAACAACTTTAGCCGTGATAGGAACACGGGCTGAACGAACACGGCGATCCTGACGGGCATAGCCGAAGTAAGGAATAACAGCAGTGATACGACCAGCGGAAGCTCGACGTAATGCATCAACCATGACCACTAATTCCATTAAGTTATCATTAGTTGGTGCGCAGGTTGATTGAATGATAAAAACATCACCACCACGTACGTTTTCGTTGATTTGCACACTGACTTCACCGTCGCTAAAACGACCTACAGCAGCGTCTCCTAAGCTAGTATAGAGTCGATTGGCAACACGTTGAGCCAGTTCCGGGGTTGCGTTACCAGCAAAAAGCTTCATATCGGGCACGAGAAAAACCTCAGGCTTGCGTCCAGAGAGAGATATTGTTGACCTGTAAAGAACGTGTTTATCAACATAGGGTTTGTAAACATCATAGTTACGGGTGCAATAACACAGGTATCCTTGAGCGGAATAAATGCACAGGGGAAATGTTAACGCCTTGCGCCACAAATCCGTGCACCCACTCAGGGGCGTTAATTAACACTTCACTAGCGGCCTCTTGCGATTCAAACTCACCGAATACACAAGCACCTGTCCCAGTTAAGCGTGACGGTGCATATTCTAACAGCCACGAAAGCAGATATTCAACCTCACGAAAACGTTTTCTTGCGATCATTTCACAGTCATTTGCAAACGGAGCCTGTAATAATGCGCCCAGAGAGCGAATAGGCGAATTACGTTTTAATTCTGGATCTGTGAAGATTGTCGGGGTTGGGATAGAAATTCCGGGGTGAGCAACTAAATACCAACACTCTTTGGGTGATGCCGGGGTTAATATTTCACCAACACCCTCAGCAAAAGCGGCATGCCCTTTAACAAATACCGGCACATCTGCGCCTAACGTCACGCCGAGTGTGGCTAATGTTTCATCGCTTAGGCCTGCTTGCCAATGGTAATTAAGGGCTATCAGTGTTGTCGCAGCATTGGAAGAGCCTCCCCCTAAACCTCCTCCCATGGGCAGTTTTTTATCAATACTAATATCTGCCCCTTGATAGCGTAGGGGAATATGGTGCTGATGACAGTATTGACGTAATAATTTGGCTGCTTTAATAATCAGATTATCTTCATCTGCAACCCCTTCAACGGGGGTTAAGATGGTTAACTGCGTATCATTACGGGGCGTAAAAGTTAGCGTATCGCCATAATCTAAAAATTGAAATAAGGTTTGTAGATTATGGTAACCATCGGGGCGTTTCCCGGTAATGTAGAGAAAAAGATTTAATTTGGCAGGAGAGGGCCAACTTAGTGTCATTGCTGTATATCCCAGTTATCCATTTTTAATTTTATCGTGCGTTCACCTTGTTTTAATTCAAGGCGCTGTGGCAAGTTCGGTGTTATTGCGGTGTCATAGGATTGGTAGGTTACTACCCAATCACCTTCTGGGGTTGGCCATGTAACCGATTTTAAAAGATGATTTGCATCGAGTTCAAAATCCGTGGCATCACCCGGTAAACCAATTAACCAAGCGCGTAAATTTTTTAAAGGGATCACCATACCGGTGAGCTGATAAATCATTTCAGTTGGATTGTCACTATAATACTTTTTACCACCATTATCAGTCACTTCAATCACTCCAGGCATCACATTTAAGTCTAGCTCTGTCGTCCCCAATGGATTGGTTAAAAGTAAGCGATAGCGATCGGTATCTTTATCTTGCCAATAGAAACGTGCGTAAGTTTTATAGGTGCCTTCAATGTAAGCGAAGGCGCCACGTGTCTCATATTGTGAAATCTTATTTAATGCTTGTTGACGCGTTTGCCATTGAACATCGTTATCTGACGCTGAACCTTGTGTTTGTATATTATTTAAATTACATGCACTAAGTAACAGCGCAGCTAGCGGAAGGAGACGCAAAAGTGATTTGGTTGGAAAAATGCGTGAGCGCATAGCTGAGATATTCCTTACATTCGTTCTTTGTTGCAAAAAAGCGTATCATAAACGCGAAGATATAACGATATTTCGTTAAATAGTCGATTGAATTTGCCTATCATACAAGTAAGCACTTTTATTGAAAGAGTTCATCAAGTAGAATGGCGGCAATGAAGAGTCCATACTAAATGCGCTGTTTTAGGTTTATACTAAGTCAAGTCGCGAGTCGGTATTTATTCATAACTCAATTATAAGATATGACGTTATTAGCATTAGGTATTAATCACAAAACAGCCCCCGTAGCGTTACGTGAGAAAGTCTCTTTTTCTCCTGATACCATGGGTGACGCCTTAAATAACTTGTTACAGCAACCTGCTGTAAGAGGTGGTGTAGTGCTGTCTACTTGTAACCGTACTGAGCTTTATCTGAGTCTAGAAGATAAAGAAAATAGCCATGAACAACTGATCAGTTGGTTATGTCAGTATCACCAAATTGAGCCTCATGAGCTTAAAAATAGTGTTTATTGGCATCAAGATAATCAAGCAGTGAGCCACCTGATGCGCGTTGCTAGTGGTTTAGATTCTTTGGTATTAGGTGAACCGCAAATTTTAGGGCAAGTCAAAAAAGCGTTTGCCGATTCTCAAAATTATCACTCGCTCTCTTCAGAGCTGGAACGTCTGTTTCAGAAATCCTTTTCAGTTGCGAAAAGAGTGAGAACAGAGACCCAAATTGGTGCTAATGCTGTTTCTGTCGCTTTTGCTGCCTGTACTTTAGCGCGCCAAATCTTTGAGTCATTATCATCATTGACTATCTTATTGGTCGGTGCGGGTGAAACGATTGAATTAGTGGCGCGTCATTTACGTGAACATCAAGTCAAAAAAATCATTATTGCTAATCGCACCAAAGAGCGAGCGCAACGTTTAGCGAATGAAGTTGACGCTGAGGTTATCACTTTATCTGATATTGATGAGTCACTTTCTCAAGCGGATATTGTGATCAGTTCAACAGCAAGTCCGTTGCCTATTATTGGCAAAGGCATGGTAGAAAGGGCGTTAAAGAAACGTCGTAATCAACCAATGCTACTTGTTGATATTGCTGTGCCTCGTGATATTGAACAAGATATTGAAAAACTGAGTAACGTTTATCTTTATAGTGTTGATGATTTAGAAGCTATCATTCAGCATAACCGTGAACAGCGCCAAGCCGCAGCCATTGAAGCTGAACATATCGTGCAACAAGAGAGTGGCCAATTTATGGATTGGTTACGTGCTCAAGGTGCTGTCGGGGCGATTAGAGAATATCGCGATAGTGCAGAAATGTTACGTGCAGAAATGGCAGAAAAAGCGATTGCATTGATACAAAATGGCGCTGATGCAGAAAAAGTGATCCAACAGCTTTCTCATCAGTTGATGAATCGCCTTATTCATACACCAACCAAATCTCTTCAACAGGCTGCCAGTGATGGTGATATTGAACGCCTGAATCTCTTACGTGAAAGTTTGGGTATTACCCATAATTAACTTTATCTAACAGGATCTTAATCTACGAATGAAGCCTTCTATTGTCGCTAAGTTGGAAGCTCTACAAGAGCGTTATGAAGAAATTCAAGCACTTCTAGCAGAAGCTGATGTTATTGCCTCTCAGGAGCGTTTTCGTGCGCTTTCAAAAGAGTATGCTCAATTAACGGATGTCACATCTTGTTATCGTCAATGGCGAAAAGTGCAAGATGATATGGAAGCGGCAGAAATGATGCTTGATGATCCTGAAATGAAAGAGATGGCTCAAGAAGAGCTAAAAGAAGCACAAAGCGTCAATGAGGAGCTAGAACAGCAACTTCAAGTACTGTTATTGCCTAAAGATCCTGATGATGAGTTCAACTGTTTCCTTGAAATTCGTGCCGGAACGGGTGGTGATGAAGCCGCACTTTTCGCCGGTGACCTATTCCGTATGTATAGCCGTTATGCCGAAGCACGTCGTTGGCGTATTGAAGTGATGAATGCAAACGAAGGCGAACATGGCGGTTATAAAGAGATCATTGCCAAAGTGATTGGTGATGGTGCTTATGGGGTACTGAAATTTGAATCAGGCGGACATCGTGTACAACGCGTGCCTGAAACAGAATCTCAAGGACGCATTCATACTTCTGCTTGTACAGTTGCGGTATTGCCTGAAGTGCCAGAAGCGGAATTACCTGAAATTAGCCCAAGTGATTTACGTATTGATACTTTTCGCTCATCAGGGGCGGGTGGTCAGCACGTAAATACCACGGATTCGGCCATCCGTATTACGCATATCCCGACAGGCATTGTGGTAGAGTGTCAGGATGAGCGTTCTCAACATAAAAACAAAGCGAAAGCAATGTCAGTATTAGGTGCGCGTATTCGTGCTGCCGAAGTACAAAAACGTCAAGAAGCCGAAGCATCTGAACGCCGTAACTTATTAGGTTCAGGAGATCGTTCTGATCGTATTAGAACTTATAATTTCCCACAAGGTCGCGTGACGGATCATCGCATAAACCTTACGCTTTACCGGTTAGATGAGGTGATGGAAGGTAAACTAGATGCACTTATTCAACCTATTGTCACTGAATATCAAGCCGATCAGCTATCCGCTTTATCTGAGCAAGATTAATGAATTATAAACAATGGCTGCATCAAGCAGCCTTGCAATTAATTGATAGTGACAGCCCAAAGCGGGACGCAGAAATTCTATTAGGGCACGTAACAAAACGTGCTCGTACTTATTTGATTGCTTTTAGTGAAACTGTACTTTTAGAAGATGAGCTAGTGCAATTGTCATCCCTCCTTGCTCGACGTATAAAGGGCGAGCCTATCGCTTATTTAGTAGGAGAGAGAGAATTTTGGTCACTACCTTTAAAAGTCTCTCCTGCAACACTTATCCCTCGGCCTGATACCGAATGTCTAGTTGAAAAAGCATTAGAGAAACTCTCTGCACAAGCAAGTCGAATTTTAGATTTAGGTACGGGGACAGGGGCTATTGCTTTAGCGATAGCTTCGGAACGTTCTGACTGTCGTGTCCTTGGTGTTGATTTTCAACCAGAAGCGGTAGCATTAGCGACAGAAAATGCACAACATTTGGCACTTAGCAACGTAGAATTTATGGAAAGTTGCTGGTTTAGTTCACTCTCTGGTTATCAATTTGATATGATAATCAGCAATCCTCCTTATATTGATGAAGAAGATGAACATCTTTCTCAAGGAGACGTTCGCTTTGAGCCATTAACCGCATTGGTCGCGGCAGATCATGGTTTTGCTGATATTGAGCTTATTATTACAAATGCCCGTCAGTTTTTAGCTAATAACGGTTGGGTATTAATAGAGCATGGTTGGCAGCAAGGTGAAAGAGTACGTAATATTTTTATTGATAAGGGTTACTGCTGCGTGGAAACTTTCCGTGATTACGGCGGTAATGAGCGAGTGACAGTAGGTCGTTGGAATGATGATAGAAACCATAGCTGATTACGAATTTAACAAAGCCCCTTTGGTTAAGGGTATGATCCTTATCTCTCAGGCAATTCGCCCAGATTTTCCGGTCACTTCAGTTGGCTATCAATTGGCACAGCTGGTGGAGCAAGCAGAAGCGGAAATTCCCCACCAAGCCAGTATACAAGAGAGAATTGATGCACTGCTGAAGCTATTTTATAAACAATGGCATTTCAGTGGTGCAAGTGGCAAATATTGTCTTTCTGATACGTTATGGTTAGATAAAGTATTGGCCACTCATATTGGTTCACCTGTGTCATTAGGTTCCATTTTAATTTATATTGCACAGGCAATAAATTTACCGTTAGCGCCAGTTATTTTTCCTACACAGTTAATTATCAGAATAGATATTCCGGATGAAAAACCACTTTTCTTAAATCCCATTAATGGTGAATATCTTTCTCGTCATACTTTAGACGTTTGGCTAAAAGGTAATGTAGGCAGTACATCTGAGCTATCAGCATCCGATCTAGAAGAGTCAGAACACAGTTCTATTATTCGCAAGTTATTAGATACACTCAAAGTCTCTTTAATGGAAGAAAAGAAGATGGAGCAGGCACTTAAGACCAGTGAAACGGTATTATTGTTTGATCCAGAAGATCCCTATGAAATACGTGATCGTGGGCTGATTTATGCTCAATTAGAGTGTAATCATGTGGCATTGTCTGACCTTAACTACTTTGTTGAACAGTGTCCGGAAGATCCCATTTCAGAGATGATTAAAATTCAAATTCATTCAATAGAACAGCATCCTGTTGTTTTACATTAAAATTTAATCCCGTACTGGGTATATAACGGTACATGGCAAAATAAGATAGGAATAGATATGCAACATAAAGTGGTGAGTATTGGTGATATCAAGGTAGCAAATAATTTACCCTTTGTGCTCTTTGGTGGCATGAATGTATTGGAATCGCGCGATTTAGCCATGCGTATTTGTGAGCATTACGTCACGGTTACTCAAAAATTAGATATTCCTTATGTATTTAAGGCCTCTTTTGATAAAGCAAACCGCTCATCTATCCACTCTTATCGTGGACCGGGTCTTGATGAAGGAATGAAAATTTTCCAAGAGCTAAAAGAGACTTTTGGGGTAAAAATTATCACGGATGTTCATGAACCTTCACAAGCTCAGCCTGTATCTGAAGTCGTTGATGTTATTCAGCTACCGGCATTCTTAGCGCGTCAAACCGATTTGGTTGAGGCAATGGCCAAAACCGGTGCGGTAATTAACGTGAAAAAGCCACAGTTTGTTAGCCCTGGTCAAATGGGAAATATCGTCGAGAAATTTAAAGAAGGCGGTAACGACCAAGTGATTTTATGTGACCGTGGTAGTAATTTTGGTTACGATAATTTAGTGGTCGATATGCTAGGTTTTCATGTCATGATGCAAGCCTCAGAAGGGGCTCCAGTGATTTTTGATGTTACCCACTCACTACAATGCCGTGATCCATTCGGTGCGGCTTCTGGTGGTCGTCGTGGACAAGTCGCTGAGTTAGCGCGTGCAGGTATGGCAGTGGGTCTGGCAGGGTTATTTCTTGAAGCTCATCCCGATCCTGATCATGCCCGCTGTGATGGCCCATCAGCTTTACCATTAGCTAAATTAGAACCTTTCTTAGCTCAAATTAAAGCGATTGACTCTCTGGTAAAAAGCTTCCCTGAGTTAGATACCAGTAAATAAAATTGTTATGCAACTACACACTGTAGTGAATATGTTCGGCGCTGATCTCCAGCGCCGTTATCATGAAAAAATCCACAAAATAACCCTTCATGGTGGTTTTAGTTGTCCTAATCGAGATGGCACATTAGGACGAGGAGGGTGTACATTTTGCAATGTCTCTTCTTTTGCTGATGAGCAAACGCAATATCACTCTATTGAAGAGCAAATCGCCTACCAAGCTAAGCATATTACCCGTGCTCGCCGTTATTTAGCTTATTTTCAAGCCTATACTAGTACCTATGCAGAAGTAGAACATCTACGAAAAATGTATGAAAGTGCATTATTACAAGCCAATATGGTTGGATTATGTGTGGGAACACGCCCTGATTGTGTGCCCGTCAGTGTGTTAGATCTACTGCAAGGCTATTGCGAACAAGGTTATGAAGTATGGTTAGAGTTAGGATTACAAACTGCACATAATAAGACATTAAAGCATATTAATCGTGGTCATGATTTTCAATGTTATCAAGCAACCACAAAAGAAGCGCGTCGACGAGGTTTAAAAGTGTGTACGCATCTTATTATCGGTTTACCTCGTGAAGATCATCAGTTAAATATGCAAACCTTAGAGCAGGTAGTAGAAACCGGTGTTGATGGACTAAAATTACACCCTTTACACATAGTTGAGGGGAGTACGATAGCCAAAGCATGGAAAGCAGGGCGTATTCGTGCATTAACACAACAACAATATGTTTATACTGCTGGTGAAATAATCCGTCATACTCCTGCAGAAGTTATTTATCATCGTGTTTGTGCCAGTGCCAGAAAACCTACTTTATTAGCCCCTGAATGGTGTGAAAATCACTGGTTGGGTATGAATGCACTCTATCAATACTTATTAGAAAAAGGCGTACAAGGTAGTGGGATAAATAACCCTTTTGTGGCTAATTGTAAATAATTATCCACTCAACATAAAATCACTTGTAACTTTTTTAATCATACTGTACGCTTTGAAGCTGTACAAAGGAGGTTGCTATGGCTCAAGCACTAGTAGAAAACAGTGAACGAGTGTCAATTCGTATCACTACAGAAGATAAATCACTGCTGGTTCGTGCTGCTAGTTTGGAAAATACAAACTTAACAGAGTTTGTACTTCGTAATATTGTACCTGTAGCTCGGCAAGTTATTGAAAATAATGAGCGTTTAAAATTATCAGAAAAAGACACATTACGTGTTATGGAACTTTTAGATAATCCACCAAAGCCTAATGCTAAACTACTTGCAGCGGCTTTTGCTCTACCGGACAATGCATGACAATACCAAATTGGCACGAAGAAGCGATCAGTAAAAAACATAATAGAAATGGATTTAATTGTGGCGATGCAGTACTAAACCAATTTCTGTATCGCCATGCAAGACAAAATCATGAGAATGGTAGTGCGAAAACATATTTAGCTATCAATAATAGTAATAATATTATATTAGGTTATTACAGCTTATGTCCTGCTTCTATTGAGTTCGAAAGAACGCCCGAATTGATCAAACATGGCTTAGCGCGTCATGATATCCCTGTTTTTAAACTTGCACGACTAGCTACGGATCTATCCGTTCAAGGAAAAGGTTTGGGTGGGCAACTATTGCTTGCAGCAGGAAGGCGTTGTCTTTCCGTTGCTAGTGAATTGGGAGGCGTTGCTTTACTTATAGATGCTAAAAATGAACGAGTCGCTAATTGGTATATTAGCTACGGGGCAATACCATTATTAGATACCCCTCTTTCTTTATTAATTTCCTTTAAAACCATTTATACTGCACTTTCAATGGCAAATAAAATATAAATAATAACTTAATAATTAAGCCCTTAATTAAATAGTGTAAATTAAGGGCTTAAAGATTTTTATAATTAATAATTAAAAAACTACTGAATTAATTCCATATCATCCAGCGCTTTTTGTAGCGAAGGATAAAAATTAAGTGTGCCATCAATTGGCGTTACTCGTGCTCTTGCTAATGTCTTTAATGGCTGGAAGGGAATATCACAAACAATAATATGAGTATCATGTTGCACATCCGCCACAAAGTGTTGGAAAGCATGTAATCCCCCAGCATCTAATACAGGTACAGCATCCCACTGCATAATAAGAGTTTTATATCCTTTACTACGTTCACGTAATTCATTAAAAATACGCTCGGCGGCAGCAAAGAATAGCGGACCATTAACACGCACAACTAATAATTGTTTATCATCATCAGTATAAGTTGATTCTGTTATTTTCGTCATATTAGCAATACGACGCATAAATAATAAAGAGGCTAATACAATGCCGATAGTGATCGCAATAACCATATCAAACAGCACGGTAAGCGATAAACATAATACTAAAACGATAATATCGTCTTTTGGTGCATGACGAATAAGATCGATAACTTTACGAGCTTCACTCATATTCCATGCAACAATTAATAACAATGCAGACATTGCTGCTAATGGTAAATAAGAGAGAAAAGGCGCTAAAACCAGTAAAGTTACTAAAACTAATAAAGAGTGCACAATCGCAGATACAGGGGACGTTGCACCGGCACGTACGTTTGCCGCTGAGCGGGCAATAGCCGCAGTTGCGGTGATCCCACCAAAGAAAGGCGCTACAATATTACCAATACCTTGACCGACTAACTCACCATTAGAGTGATGTTTTTTCCCCGTCATACCATCAAGCACCACAGCACAGAGGAGTGATTCAATCGCACCTAACATTGCCATTGAAAAAGCGGCGGGTAATAACGCACTGACCGTGCTCCAATTTAATGCAATAGACTCACCACTACTGGGTAAATTCCACGGTAGCACAAATTGTGGCAGGATCGGCGGAATACCTTGTCCTGTTGAACCATCAGGCAATAGATAGCTAAATTGTGAACCAATGGTGGCAACATCATGGCCAAATAAATTAACTATCCCCATAACAGCCGTACCGGCAATTAATGCTGGTAAATGGCCGGGAAGGCGTAAATTCAATTTAGGCCAATAAATTAATACTAAGAGAGTGGTTACGCCTATTAATGTATCTCCAAGATGGATTGTCGGTAGAGCGGCACCTAGAGCAATTACTTTATCAATATAGGTTTCTGGGACATGCGACATTTCTAAACCAAAGAAATCTTTGATCTGCATGGTGGCGATAGTGATGGCAATCCCCGAAGTAAATCCTAATGTGACAGAAACGGGAATATATTCAATGAGCTTACCAAAACGAGCTAACCCCATAACCACTAAAATAATCCCAGACATCAAAGTGGCAATTAATAGCCCACTTAAACCAAATTGTTGTGAAACAGGATAAAGTATCACCACAAAGGCGGCAGTAGGCCCTGAAACACTGTAGCGAGAGCCACCTGTTACAGCGATAATAATACCGGCAATAGCTGCGGTATAAAGACCGTATTGCGGGGGAACACCGCTACCAATAGCCAATGCCATTGCCAGTGGTATTGCGATAATGCCGACGGTGATCCCTGCAATAATATCTTTTAATAAACGGGCAAAAGAGTAAGGCTCTTTTACACATGCATCAATAAATGCACTAAAGGGGCGAACCCGGTTAACTTTATGCGTTTTCATTTAGGCTTAAACCAAAATAAGAAGTCAAATGCCGAATAAAGGCGATAAAAAAGAGCAGAAAGGATATCGCTTTTATTTGCTAATAATAATGTGATATATCAAATTATTAAACACTATCTTAATACTTAGCGAAAATTAAAGCAATTAATTGAAAAACTTAAGCAAAAGAGATAACGTTATGTAACGTATTGTATTTATTCTGTTACTTTCATGAAAAAGAAGTTTGACGTTATTCTATAAATTATATAAAGCGTTTTATTTTAGAATAATTGTCATTAAAAATAGTAATGTATAAAAATAGCTAAAAAGTATTTTATAAAATAAAGGAAAAAACAATTCTATAAATAAAGCTAATTAGTGTATATGAAAAAGAGCATTTTTATTAAATAGACTAATTAAGTATCTAGAATAGGTTAATAGCAACGTATATAAAAACAATTACAATAAATTTATTATTACAATTTTAGTACTGGTAGCAAGCAGAACTTTGTCGCTGTATAGATTAAGGACAGAAAGACAAAAAAAACGCCTAGTTTTTTAACTAGGCGCTTTCTTAGAAGATGGCGGTGAGAGAGGGATTCGAACCCTCGATACGTTGCCGTATACACACTTTCCAGGCGTGCTCCTTCAGCCTCTCGGACATCTCACCGTATTGTGGCTAAACATGGCATTCATGCTCAACGGGGCGCTACTATAGGGAAAAGAGTGATAAGCGTCAACAGCTAAATGCGTTTTTTCCTTAACTTTTATGCCAACCAGTCAAATAAAAAACAATATGAACAAGGCTTAAGCAAATAATGTGATCTCTTTTGAGATGTAACATCCATTTTTTAGCTAAATTTCGTTAGCTGGTTAACATTATCAACATTTTTCTTAACAACTTTTTCAAACAGACTTGAAATAAAAGCATAACCCTCGCACCCTATGGTAAAAATGCTGGAGGAAGGCAAAAATGAATATTATTTTTTATCATCCTTTTTTTGATGCAAATACATGGATAAGTGGAATGAAAGCACGACTTCCTGACGCGCATATTCGTGTTTGGGAGCATGGTGATGATAAGCCTGCTGATTATGCAATGGTCTGGCTTCCTCCCTATGAAATGTTAGCAAGCCGTAACCAATTAAAAGGTATTTTTGCACTTGGTGCGGGTGTTGATGCCATTTTAAAGCAAGAGCAACAAAAACCAGGCACATTACCCGCTGGGGTTCCGGTAATGCGCTTAGAAGACACGGGTATGGGTTTGCAAATGCAAGAGTATGCCATTGCTAAAGTGATGTATTATTTTCGCCGTATGGATGATTATAAACGTCAACAATCACAACGCTTATGGAAACAACTCCCCGCACATACTTATCATAATTTTGTTATTGGTGTTTTGGGTGCAGGTGCATTAGGCGCAAGTGTAGCGACTAAGCTTGCTGAACTTGGTTTTAACGTGCGTTGCTGGAGTCGTAGTAAAAAGCAAATTAATCAGGTAGAGAGTTTTTATGGTAACGATCAACTGAGCGATTTTGTTAAAGAGTGTCAGTTGTTAATCAATCTATTACCTTATACACCACAAACTCATGGTATTTTAAATTTCTCGCTTTTTGAACAGCTTAAACCTTCTTCTTATTTAATTAATTTGGCAAGGGGAGCACATCTTGTTGATCAAGATCTGCTAGAAGCTATCGATCAAGGTTATATTGCTGATGCCTCTTTAGATGTATTTAGCCAAGAGCCATTACCGGGTATGCATCCGTTTTGGACTCATCCTCGTATCTCTATTACACCGCATATTGCTGCTTTTACTATTCCAGATATTGCAATGGATACAATTGTTGAAAATATTCAACGTATTGAAAAGGGCGAAACACCTTTTGGTGTTGTGGATATGAAAAGTGGCTATTAAATAATATAGATATAATATATATATAAATAGACAATAAATTTTATTTTATTGTCTATTTTTTTTCCTAAACTTTCAAAAAAAGAACTTTTTCTAAATTTTAGATAATATAATAAAAAATAGGCTATAAAAGATATCTCTTATAATATGTCTTATCGATGATACCTCATCTGCTTGAAATGTTGAGGTGTTTATGATTGATAAAATAATGACATATGTTAATAAGTTAACAGAGGTTGGTGTTTTTAATAATTATAAATCAACAAATTATATTTCCGATGTGTCTAATACCCCTGCTGTATATAATACAAATATTAAACAGTTTAGCTTAAATAATGTAAATAATTATGTTTATCTTGGATCAACAAATAGTCCACTACTTAATAATATGGGAATTACCCTTGATGATGATGGAACCTTAATGTTAATAAAAGGGAAAACATATGATTTATTTACCGGATTAATTCAAAAGTACTTTAATGGAGGTTTTAAATATAATGTATTTCATATCAACTCTCAACATGGTGATGATATAAAATTTAAAGAACTATATGTCGATTATAATGGGTTTTTAATTGGGAGTAAGAGAGATAGTTCAGGAAATAATAATGAACTTTATAAAATAAAGTTTAAAAAGATTGAAGGTGAATATAATTTAAGCGATGACGCCACCGATAATACTAATATTAATTTTATTATTGAATATGAAAAATATGAAATAGAAGATAGTTTAAAACATGATTTATCTAATATTAATAATATTATAGAGAAAGAAGAAGGAAATGTATTAAAAATAAATAGAGAAGGGATGCCTATTACTATAAATTTACAAGATAATAAACTTTTTACATATGGCTTACCACCAACGCTAATGCCTAAAGAGGATGACGTAGATGGTAAGAGTAAAAAAAATGAAATAAAATTGCCATTAAAATCAAAAGATAAAATATTAGCGATAAAACCGGTGTTAAATAAAATCCAACTTGTGGTTGATAAAGGTAATAAAATAAAAATATATTACTTTGATCCTCTGCATATTTTTGCATTAAAAGATTATCATTATGAAATCACTCGTTTAACTCAAGAGCCACCGTTATCTTTTTATTCAATGGTTGGAGAAAATAACTATAAAAACTATCACTCAGGACAGCCATTTTCTACTCAAAAAATAGGTAATTTTAGTGCTAAAAATATTCCCTTTTTTTCGTCGGCTATTGATAATGCAAGGGTTCACTTTGATAGAGCAAAACAACAATATGCATTAAAAAAATATGGTGCAATGGTAAAAGATATCGCGAAAAGTCTTGATCCTGGTTTTAGAGGGATGTTTTCTACTATAAAAGCTATAGTTAATTCTGCTACATTACCGAGAACAATTAAAACAGATGCTCTAAATGATGTAAAAAAAGCGATTAAACATGATTATCATCTGCTTAATAAATATATTACTGGAATTAACAATGGTAAATCTCAAGGTGAGGTTGTTTATTCTTTAGTAGAACAATTAAATGATAAAGAGAGTATTACAATTAGCCAATATAATGATATCCGTGCATTCTTTGGCATTAGTGCATTTAATTTACCTAAAAGCATTGATGTAAATGCATTTCTTTTAGCTAATTATGCAAAAACACATGCTCTGACAATTTCAAAAAATAAGCAAGATGAAGTTGTATTCTCATTTGTAAATAAAATGGATGCGGGGATTGCTACGGGCTTATCTGCTGGGGTTTTTAGCTATGATCAAAAATGGAGAGAAGGGCCGATTGATTATGGTTTTGTTACACCGTTAATGGCCAGTGTGATACTCGATTATCATTATGAAAAAAAATCTAATTTTTCATTTAAAATTCAACCAAAAGATTTAGTCGAATTTATTAATCAAGGGGTATCTCTTACAGAGAGTGAACTTAAGGATAATGCAACGCTGGAATTTAATAGAACACAAAACGCGTCATTAGGTGTTGAACTTAGAAGTGAAGCTAGTTTTGATGTGGGAGTTTCTGCTAATGAAAATATAGAATTAAATTTACCGAGAAATGCGGTTGGTGCTAATCTCTCTTTAAAAATAATAAATGTCATTCACAATATAAATAAATTTATTGGTCATGGAGAAACCAAAGCAAAACAGTTGGAAAAAAATGTTGATGTTGAGTATTTTAGCGGAAGTTTTGAATTATACCGAGATTTAAAATTTACACCTTCAGCGACAAAAGCATCGCATAATATTCACTGGTATCCATTGACATCATTGAAAAATTTTGAAGTCATGTTAGAAAAAAGAGTTAATTCACTATTTAAACATAGAATTTATGATGGCAAAATAAAACAAGACAAAAAAGAATTTGAAGCACATAAAAATAATTTAAAAGGACTTTATAAAAGAGTACTTAAAATAAATAAGCTATTTGATAAATACCCTGTTCAATACGATGTTAAAAGAAGTATAAATAAACTTGATCATGTTTATTTACAGTTGGATGCAAATAAGAAATTAAAAAACAAACTAAATCCACAATTGATGGAGAATGATCTTTCTCTCAAGAGTGATGTAATAGATAACTCAATAGATCTAGTACACAATAATAACAGAGTACAACAATTCTTAGCTGATTTAACAGAAAAGAAAAAAATACTTTCTTCACAGCAAAAAAATAATATGAATGAAAAATTTACGCCATATTTTATTTCTAAATATCAGCTAAATAGTGAGGGGAGAGCGCGTTATACAGTGCTTGAAACTCAACTGGAAGAGCTTATCAATGAGGTGAAAACCGATGAAAATCTAACAGTTAATGATATAAAAGATAAATTAGATAATTTCTATAATAATGCGAAACAAGAGTTAAATAATATTGTATATCAGCTTAATTCAATAGATGTGATGTCTATAAGTGAACTCGCTGATAAAGCAAAATCATTTCCTCTTGCTTTTTTACGATTAGAAAGCAAAAAGTCTATTATGCATCATCAAGTTAAAGGTGAAATTAATTTTTTATATGATGAATATGAAAAGCAATTGGATAAAATAACTACCAATTATTATTTTCAGTAAACCATTTATTTTTCTTATCTTTGTTTGGGGTGATGTATAACGCAATATATTATTATTCAATGCTTTTTAGTTTTTTATAGTAGCCCTCTATGGAATAATATCTTATATTTCAATGTGTTTTTCTTTTTTATAGAGTTTAGTTCTAATAAATTCATGTAATCGAAAGGATAAGTTTATTAGATTGTCATTTGGCCTAATATGGTGCTATAAGATAGTTTCCCCTGTTAATCAGACAATATGACTAATGAATATAGCAAGTCTTCTTGAACAAATTGCAGATAAAGGTTGGTGTGTATGGGATGATTTCCTTACACCTGAGGCGGTTAAACAATTGCGTGCTTGTTTTGGTAATGATGCACAACAAGCACGTATAGGACGTCATGAAAACCTATTAGCAGAAACCACGATACGCAGTGATAAAATTCGTTGGCTAGAGCCGCAAATGGGAGAGCCAGTTCAACATTACCTTATGCAAATGGAAAGCATTCAACGAGCAGTTAATCGTGAGTTCTTTTTAGGGCTGTTTGAATATGAAGCGCATTTCGCTTGTTATGAAAAAGGTGCTTTCTATAAAAAACATCTTGATGCATTTAAAGAAAATGTCACAAGACGTTTAACGACAGTGTTATATCTTAATGATGAATGGACACAACAAGATGGTGGAGAGCTAGTTATCTATGATCTGGATGATAATCAATTAGCGACAGTCGCCCCTCAAGGTGGTCGTTTAGTGGTTTTTCTTTCAGAACAATTTCCACATGAAGTATTACCTACTCATAAAGAAAGGATCAGTATTGCAGGGTGGTTTCGAGTTAATGGTGTCAGAGATAATTTTCTCGATATCGCCAGCTAAATGATGCAATAAAGTGTTATTGTCGTAATAGAAATAACATGGGATTAGGCGCGTTTCTTATATTAGGTTATATAGCTTAATGATAAGAGCGCGCTTTTTCTGTTATTAATGACTGAAAATAATGTGTAATTAATGGAATAGAGTGAAAAGAGAATAAAGAAAATTGTTGATTTTCTGGTGGTTAACAGGACAATAAAACCAAACTTTATGGGGTAAAAATAGAATGAATGAATTTTCGATTGTCTGCCGTCTATTAGGTACATTATTTCAACGTGCACCGAGTGATGCTATTTTAGCACCGATCATAACCATGATAGCGGAAGATAAACTAAGCCAATTATGGCCATTAGAGCAAGATGAACTATTCAAAACGTTAAAAAGTAGCGTAGCTGATTTAGCGGCAGTAGAAGCTGACTACCAATCGCTTTTTGCTGACCCAATACCCGCAGTATCTCTTTATGCACATGATTACGGTGATATAAAAGAGCAAGATATTCGTCAATTCTTAGTCACTCGAGGTATGCCTGTCACCGGATCAGCGACAGATAGCTTTGGTGCGTTGTTACTTGCCGCTTCTTGGCTTGAAGATAATGCCGCACAAGATGAAGTATTAGCACAAACACAGCTATTTGATAACTATCTATTACCTTGGGCGGGAACTTTTTTAGGTAAGGTTGAAGCGCATGCTAAAACAAATTTTTATCGTACTTTAGCAGCAATTACGCGTGGTGCACTTTCTGCATTACGAGAAGAATTATCAGATGAAGAAGACGAAAAATAAATAATCAAATCCTATAATAAAAACGTTGATGTTTTGAACGACACCCTAGAATAGCTATCTTATTTGGGTGCCGTTCCGCTTATTGCGCATGTTATGGCTAGAAAATAATTAATTTATATCAGCATTAATCCTATGACTCATCATCATGATTAATATTCAATATATATTATAATTATTTATATTTATAAAAACCAATGCCCTTATTACGATAAAAATATTTAATTAACCATTTTGTGATTAAAGTTGGATCACAAACTTACCCGGTTTAACTTCAATCCCTTTTGCTAATTTAAAGGCAGCCGCTTCTGCACTATTTTTTTCAGGGTTGAGCACATAAACAGGCTGATTATCAAAATAAGTCGCAATAGTCGTATCTAAGTAAGGTTTTAATGCCATTACAACTGGCTCCATTTTTTCAGGAGACACTTTATAGCTATCAATTTTCATTGACTTGATATATATCGCCCCAAGCTCTGCTTGATAAAAGGGCTGGCCTGATAAAGTTAAATTCACATTCGCGCCAGTTTTGCCAAACAAAGAATCAATTTTAAGAGAAGCACTACCAGAAAAGCTCACTTTTCCAGGCTCAGTACGACCAATTTGGATCGCTAAATCACTTAATGTGATATCGGCAGAAACAACACCGTCTTCCCCAATGTGTTTTTGTAATCCCGATTTTTGACTCAGATAGTCATTAATTACTTTTTCACTGACATCAAATTGTCTGATTTGATCACAGCCAGTCACTAAACTAGTTAATACAAATAAAGCAGTCAAAAAAATAGCTTTCATACACACTCCTTGATGGTAAACACGCTAAGTGTACCTGATCTCTATGGGGTAAGCATGGCTGTTTCAATTTTTTTACGATTAAATTGTCGATGTAGTGCGTAAAGGGTGATAAATCCTATTGAGCCTAATAAAAACCAAGGTAGTTCAGGCAGTTCAAGTTGTTTGCCAATATCATACATCCATCCCCCTCCGGTATAGCCAATCGCGCCACCAAAAGCTAACCCTAATCGACTAAAACCCATATAACTGCCTCGAGCACGAGGATCTGCTAAAGAGGCACTTAATGTTTCTCGAGCAGGCTCTGCGGTAATAGTGCCTAGGTAAAATAGGGTGATAATAAGAAATATGGCATGTAATGAGTGGGTGATCCCCACAGGAAACATACTGATACTCATCAGAAATAAACCTGCCATTAAGCGTTGTTCTAGGCGAAAATGTTTTTCACTCCAACGGGCAATAGGGTAAAGCAGTGTTAATGATAATAAAGCTTCAATCGCATACATCCATTTTACTGCGCTAGGGGTGCCGGCAATTTCATTAACAACAATCGGAAACATTAGCATAACTTGTACCGACAGTACAAAATATCCCGTAAGAGTAAGAACATATTGAACAAAACGTTTATCAAGAATAACGCGTTTTAGCCCTTCTTTTATCGGTGTTCTCGTGGTTGATATACGATAGGCAGGTAGTAACCAAGCATTAAAAATAGCCGCAAGAACGAATACGCCAGCGCCAACCCAACAAACTAAATGGAAATCATAAAGGAGTAACCAACTGCCAATTAAAGCCCCAATAACGGCACCCGCACTATCTTGCATTAATAATAAAGAATAAAACCGACCGCGTTCATAAGGGCGAGTTAATTTTATCACGAGGGCAGTTCTTGGCGGATCAAATAAAGTGCCACCGAGTGCAGATAAAATACAAGATAACCAAAGGATCCAAGGTTCATCCGCTAAAGCCATTAATGCAAAGCCAAGAGCACGTAATAGCATACCGGTAATAATCATCGGCTTAGCACCAAATCGGTCGGCGATGGCACCGCCAAAAATACCTAAGCCTTGCTGAACAAGTTGTCTTAACCCAAGGGCAAAGCCGACAATCACACCCGCCCAGCCTAATTGCTCAACAAACCGAATTGATATTAAAGGGAATACGACAAAAAATCCTAAAACAACCAGCATATTGTCAAGGAGGAGAAAGTATTTCCCCAAGGTGCGAGCTTGTGTTACCAGTGCCATTATTCACCATAAGTTAAACAAATGATTTAAAATAAATAAAAGGAAGGGCAAAGACAGAGCTTTGTTTATCTATTCTGTCTGTTAATTTTATTAATTGATAGCTTATTATAGATGATATTTTTTTATTGATGATAATGCTAGAAATAGTAGGATTACTTCAGAATAAGATTAATCAAAAATACAACAGGACTGATATGTTTGGTTATCGTAGTGGGATCCCTAAAGTTCGTTTTGAAACGAAAAGAATGATCGTTCGCTTAGCTTATGAAAGAGATGCAGAGAAGTTAGCTAATTACTATACACTAAACCGCCATTTTTTGATCCCTTGGGAGCCAGTAAGAGATAAATCGCACTATTTACCTTCAGGGTGGGAGCACCGCTTACTTTATATAAATGAATTGCACCGCCAAGAGAGTGCTTTTCATTTTCTATTATTGACGCCAAAAGAAGATGAAGTCATAGGGGTTGCTAATTACAGCAATGTCATGCGTGGTGCTTTTAATGCCTGCTTTTTAGGTTATTCCGTCGGTGAGAAGTGGCAAGGGCAAGGCTATATGTCAGAAGCATTGCATGAAACATTACGCTTTATGCAACGTCAACAAGGAATGCATCGTATTATGGCAAATTATATGCCTCATAATTTACGCAGTGGTAATTTATTGGCTAAACATGGCTTTGAACGAGAAGGTTACGCTAAAAATTATCTGCAGATAAATCAAGAATGGCGTGATCATGTGCTTACCGCATTAACAACTCGTCCTTTTCCCAAAGGATAATGGCGAATATACATTAAAATATTGAGTTTTTTGACTAAGGTGAACTATTTTTTGATCAAAAAAACAGTTAAGTGTATTCCTAGCAAGTTGATGATTGATTTTTCAGTGTGAGAGACGGAGTATAGTCTCTTTCTTTTTATTCCTTACCACAACAAACACTAGAATGAACTATGAATTTACTTAAATCACTGGCTGCAGTGAGTTCGATGACGATGTTTTCACGAGTACTGGGCTTTATTCGTGATGCGATTATTGCGCGTATTTTTGGCGCAGGTATGGCAACCGATGCTTTTTTTGTTGCTTTTAAACTACCTAATCTATTGCGACGCATTTTTGCCGAAGGCGCATTTTCACAGGCATTTGTTCCTATTTTAGCTGAGTATAAAAGTCAACAGGGAGAAGAGGCAACTCGTACCTTTATTGCTTATGTATCGGGAATGCTGACGTTGATCTTAGCGATTGTCACAGTAATAGGGATAGTTGCCGCACCGTGGGTTATTTATATTACGGCACCCGGTTTTGCTGATTCAGCGGATAAATTCCAACTCACAACGGATCTATTGAAAATCACCTTTCCCTATATTTTATTAATTTCATTAGCATCATTAACAGGGTCTATTTTAAATACTTGGAATCGCTTTTCTGTTCCAGCTTTTGCACCTACGTTGTTAAACGTGAGTATGATCTTTTTTGCTCTCGTTGTTGCTCCTTATTGTGATCCACCTATTATGGCGCTTGCTTGGGCTGTTTTAGCAGGAGGAATTTTACAGTTGGGGTATCAACTTCCGCATCTGAAAAAAATAGGGATGTTGGTATTACCGCGGATCTCGTTTAAAAATAGCGGAGTGTGGCGTGTTATTAAATTGATGGGACCCGCTATTTTAGGGGTTTCTGTCAGCCAAATTTCGCTGATCATCAATACTATTTTTGCCTCATTCTTGGTGTCTGGCTCAGTCTCTTGGATGTATTACGCCGATCGCCTAATGGAACTTCCTACTGGTGTGTTAGGGGTGGCATTAGGAACAATTCTATTACCTTCATTATCTAAAAGTTTTGCCAGCGGCAACACACAAGAATATCAGAAATTAATGGATTGGGGATTAAGGCTTTGTTTTTTATTGGCTTTACCTTGTACCTTGGGTTTAGCTTTATTATCAGGCCCTTTAACCATTTCGTTATTTCAATATGGTAATTTTAATGGGCATGATGCTCTAATGACTCAACAAGCATTAGTGGCGTATTGCATTGGGTTAATGGGGTTAATTATTATAAAAATATTGGCACCGGGCTTTTATTCTCGCCAAGATATTAAAACCCCAGTTAAAATTGCCATTGCAACGCTTATTTTGACTCAATTAATGAACCTTGCTTTTGTTGGGAGTTTAAAGCATGTGGGACTGGCTCTTTCGATTGGATTAGCCGCTTGTTTTAATGCAGGAATGCTATTTTGGCAAATCCGTAAACAAGATATTTATCAGCCATTAGCGGGTTGGCCTATCTTTTTATTAAAACTTGCCATTGCGTTAGCTGTGATGAGTGCTGTATTAGTCGGTATGCTATGGGTGATGCCTGATTGGCAACAAGGGAATATGCTAATGCGTATTTTACGTTTATTACTTGTTGTTGTGGCAGGTGCCGCAAGTTATTTTGTCACTTTATATGCTGTTGGATTTAGACCGAAACATTTTTCTCTACGAGCATTATAATTTTATTGTCAAACTGGCGCCCCACTGAGTGTAACAAAGTGGGGCGTTGTCTATTTATTACCACTATTTAACATCACCTATAGTTAGTGTTTTTCTCTTATTTTAGACAAAAAATATTGTTATCTAGATCACATTTATACCATGTAATTTACGCAATAAAATACATGATTAAATTTTCTAGCGAATAGTCGTGAAGGAAAACAAGAGATAAACATTTATTTTTTTATTAATTTTTTTTCTGTCAAATAAATAAATCCTCCATTTTTTGCCTATATTAGCCCATATTTAACCGTTAATTAATAAGAAAAACTTAACATATTTTAAAGGTGATGGGTTTAGACAAATTGTGTACTTTAAGTAATATTTTACATAAAGTAAAAAAATAGACGCTATTTTCTAGCAACTTACGCTTTGACAAATTATCTTTTTTTAGATAAACTCTCTTGTGTTGTTTAGGTTTAAAAATTGACACATCTGTTAAATATTTCTTACTAAATGATGAGATATTACGAATATTTCAAAATGTTGAGCTATATTTTAAAACATTTGAATTCTTTGATTTGAGACATATTATTATTTTTTCATTCAGGTAGATTAACAGTGACTGTAAAGTTATTTGCTTGTTATCGTTCAGTACTACTGAAAGCAATCATATCTATTTTGTCTGCGCTTCGGATAGATAATGCGATTGCTAGGGATAAGCAGTGAACAGTAGATTGTGTTAATAATGAAATTTATTTTGGATCTGTGATTGGTAAGTAGTTATAACTACTCATTTTAGGTCTAAAACCTTATAGTGGTTTTTTCATTTCTCTCGTCTTTGTTTTCTGTTTTTCCCTCTCTTTTCTTATTCTTGAATACCTTTCTTTATTTTTTCTATTAATAGCTCTATAACGCAAATTATTTTCTATCTAATTTATTATAATTAACTAAGCTATCAAGCGTTATAACCGTTGAATATGTAGAATAAAAACTACTAAATAATCATTTAACGAGTATTTTATCACACTAAAAAATAAAGTGTGTTTTAGGAGCGATTATGAAAAAGGCCATTATCCTTTCGGTATCATTAGCCACATTATTTCTTGCTGGTTGTACTGCAGATGGAAAAATCAAAACCTCTCAACTGACACCCGTTAACTGTGTCGGCGTATTTAATAAAACTAATGAACAAGTCAGCTTTACGGCAAAAGATGTTGATCAGCGCTTATACAGCCCAGATAAGCCAATAGACAGTGTTGATGGTTGGATTGATGTTAAAGATGTTTTTGGTCTTCTCTGTGAGGATGTGATCACGGCTAATGAAGACTAGTGATATTAGCATCAAGGCATGGTTTATTGTTAGTTAAGATAGTAACGGTTAATCAACTCGCTATTAAGTTTCTATCTATTAAGTTTCTATAATGAAAAACCGATGGTGATTTCACCATCGGTTTTTTTAGATAAATATAATGGCTTAATTACATTCTATCGACAGTTTCAATACCTAAAGTCTCTAAGCCTTGCTTTAAGGTTCTTGCTGTTAAACGTGCTAGCTTAAGACGGCTTTGGCGTACATTGTCATCTTCGGCCGATAGAATAGGGCAGTTCTCGTAAAAACCTGAGAAGGACTGCGCTAAATCATATAAGTATGCACACATCACATGAGGTGTACCTTCACGTGCAACCTGCGTGATAGTCTCGTCAAACTGTACTAAACGTAGTGCCAGTTGTTTTTCATGAGGCTGTGTTAATGAGATAGGCTGGGTTAATGCGCTTTCATCTATATCTGCACGTTTAAAGATAGAGGCAACACGAGTATAGGCATATTGCATATAAGGTGCAGTATTACCTTCAAAACTTAACATCAGATCCCAATCGAAAATATAATCGGTGGTTCTGTTCTTTGATAAATCTGCGTATTTAACAGCACCAATGCCCACTACACGAGCAATATTATTTAATTCCTCTTCATCCATATCAGGATTTTTTTCGCGAATTAATGTTAATGCTCTTTCATGAGCCTCATCGAGTAAGTCAGTTAAACGTACTGTGCCACCCGAGCGCGTTTTAAATGGACGTCCATCTTTACCTAACATCATGCCAAACATATGGTGTTCGAGTGACATACTATCAGGAATATAGCCTGCTTTACGGACAATAGTCCAAGCTTGCATTAAATGCTGATGTTGACGTGAGTCGATGTAATATAATACGCGGTTTGCATGTAATTGTTCATGGCGATATTTAGCACAGGCAATATCCGTTGTTGTATAAAGGTAACCACCATCTTTTTTCTGGATAATGACTCCCATTGGTTCGCCTTCCTTGTTTTTATATTCATCAAGGAAAACAACAGTAGCGCCTTCACTTTCAACAGCAAGACCTTTTGCTTTAAGATCAGCAACAATACCCGGCAACATTGGGTTATAAAGACTTTCACCCATAATATCATCTTCGGTTAAAGTGACATTAAGGCGTTGATAAGTTAGCTGATTTTGTTGCATTGTGATATCGACAAGCTTGCGCCACATAGTACGGCAGTATTCATCACCACCTTGTAGTCTAACGACATAATTACGGGCACGTTCAGCGAATACTTCATCTTCGTCATAACATTTCTTAGCTTCACGGTAAAACTCTTCGAGATCCGCTAATGCCATATCTGCGGCATTTTCATTTTGCTTTTTCTCTAAATAAGCAATCAGCATACCGAATTGCGTACCCCAATCACCAAGGTGATTAGCGCGAATAACATTATGACCTAAAAAAGAGAGAGTACGTGCGCTGGCATCACCAATAATGGTTGAACGCAAGTGACCCACATGCATTTGCTTTGCAACGTTAGGTGATGAGTAGTCAATCACAATCGTTTCAGGGGTTACCTTGGTAATATTAAGGTGCTCATCCGCTAATGCGAATTCGGCTTGTTGTGCAACCCAAACGGGTGATAAGAAGATATTGATAAAACCAGGGCCTGCTATTTCAACTTTATCTGCAATATCTGTGATATCAAGGTGTTCCAGAATTTTTTCTGCGAGTTGTCGGGGTGGAATACCCATTTTTTTTGCCGCTCCCATGACACCATTCGCCTGATAGTCACCAAATTGCACTTTAGCTGACTGACGGACAAGTGGTTCGCTATCAGCAGGGGCGCCAGCAGCGCTCATCGCCATACTGATTTTTTCTGAAAGAAAAGCCTGAATATTCACCGGGTTACCTTAAATTATTGAGAAAATAAAACCTGACGACATTAGCCAGACAGGTTTTTATAAAGAATATGAATTTAACCTTGAATTTATAACATATTCTAGCTAGAACATGCTACTATCTGCGCCTTATCTTTAAGGGTTTTTCTCTGTTTTTTCTCTTAGGTTACTTATCATGGTGCTTTTTTCCGCAATTCCTTTCTTAAATAACTTAACGCAAGAGCTTCCTCTATTTGCAAAAAATTTAACTCTACTGGCGAATAAACTATCCCTCGACCTTGATGCTTATCAAACCGATCATATATCGTTACGTTGTCACGATTTGGCGTTAGCAGAACAGTGGCGTAATGGCTTAAGTCAATGTGGCGAGTGTATTTCAGATAATATGATTAATGGGCGACCTATTTATCTCTTCAAGCTAGCCTCACCTTTAACACTGTTAGGCCAGCAAATATCTATTGTTGAGTTACCTTATCCAACAGATAAAAAATACCAATATCAAGGTTGGGAACATATTGAACAGGTAATAAATGTTGCTCCTGAAAAATTAGTTGAAAAGGTGATGACATTATTACCCCATCCTTTACCTGAAGGGATTAGAATTAAAATAAGTGAACCTAAAGCTGAAAAAGAACGTTTACCTAATCCAACCGTTGCCATAACCGATGGTATCGTTACCATAAAGTATCACCCATATTCCTTACTGAAAATTGTAGAAAGTGAGTGTTGAACAACATTTTTAGAAAATAAATTGCTTGTATCAGCACAAAATTCTGATATTGGAATTGAATGAGTAACGATATTCGACAACTATTATTAACAATTACTGATAGTAGTTGCTGAGAAATATCGTTATTTTCTAATTGCTTTCTGTATTAAGGATAGAGAGGGGTGGTATGGCAAAACTGGAGATTTGCTGCTTTGGTGCAGAATGCGCACTGATCGCAGAACGTTCGGGGGCTGATAGAATTGAGCTGTGTACAAGCCCGTCAGAAGGGGGTGTAACACCGAGTTATGGAATATTAAAACAAGTCATAGATCTCGTTCGTATCCCCGTTCATCCTATTATTCGTCCGCGTGGTGGTGATTTTTGTTATAGCCAAGCCGATTTTGCTGCGATGAAAAACGATATCAGTATGATCCGTGATATGGGTTTTTCCGGTGCTGTGGTTGGTATATTAAATGAAGAAGGTCACATTGATTTACCTAAAATGGCGATTTTGATGGAATTAGCAGGGCCTTTAGCCATTACGTTTCATCGCGCTTTTGATATGTGTATTAATCCATTGCTAGCGTTAGATCAGCTGACTCAATTAGGTGTTGCTCGTATTTTAACTTCAGGTCAGCAAGCTAATGCTGAATTAGGCTTACCTCTATTAAGAACACTGAATGAAAAAACCCAAGGGCCGATTATCATGGCGGGGGCGGGAGTTCGTTTAAGTAATATTCAGAAATTTTTAGACTCGGGATTACAAGAGATCCATAGCTCAGCGGGCAAACAAGCACCCTCGACAATGAATTATCGTAAAGCGGGGGTCACCATGAGTTCAGACAGCGAAGTGGATGAATTTACCCATTATTGTGTGGATGAAGATGTGGTGGGGGCAATGAAGGATATTATGAGTATTTATACAACATCTGTTAATTAATATAATCTTTTATAAATCGAAAGGGAGTGATAGTGTTTCACTCCCTTTATTAAACTTATTGACCAATAGCTAGATTATTAATAGCCAGACCAATCCAAGATGGAACGGGGCGATGTTTTCCGTCAGGTTGTGTTATCAAAGAGCACCACAAACCTGCTTCGTTACAAGATGAATCAGGCCTTGTATCACCTCTTACTGTGAATTCATCTGCCTTTAAAGCCAGCGCAGCTGAGCCACCGCCATCTAACTCCATAGATTGCGCAATGCTAAGGCCATAATATAAATGATGCAGATCATTGCGGCTTATTCCCTCTCTATAACTACCACCTTGGAAAATATAAATAAGGCTATTGTTATCATCAGCACCCATTGCGAGTCGGGTTGTCTCTGAATCGCCAGAATCAGGGGTAGGGAGTGGTGTTAATCCGCGAACAGGTAAACCGGAGCCTGATATAGCAATAAAGTGATATCCTGATAAAGAGAGTTCATTGGCATACAGTTCAATCGCAGGATCAGATACTTTTTTGCTATAGTAGATATCTATCCTAGATGTTTGATCTAACACCCAAAACAGTGCATCTAATGCGATTTGCTCATTATTGTTATTGATAAAGTAATTAGGCCCTGCAAAAAACTGATTGGGCTCGTTATGAGTACCATGAGTGGGCCCTTGCGCGATATTATCGTAATATATCCCTAATGGCACTGAGCAAAGATTACTCTGCCAAGTGGTGTTATTGAGTTGAGGACGAACATCAAAATAGTTTGCATTTAAAGCCACTAACGGTTTATCTAGTTTGTTCCATGCCTGTTCTGGGGTATAAAGCTCCGCTGTCTGTGAAGTGCCATCCTGTGTTTTAGCATTTGTATTACCTTCGCAGCGGGCTGCCTCGCCTTGATGAGTATCACCTAATAGATGAGGAATAAGGTATTTTTCTTTTTCATGGATCCTAGGAATAATCAGTAGATTGCCGTTATTGGCTAATGTATAGGTTCCTGAGCCTGCATTCATTGGTATTTCATAATGACCACCAAAAACGATATGACTTGGTTTTCCTGTTGTTAACGTTTCTGATTTTGCGTTCTCAATGAGAGAAAGCATTGCATTATAGGTGATATGAGATTCGATATAAGCCTCGCCATTACGAGCATTATCCCCTGTTATCTGAAATGAACCTACTGCTTTACCATGCTCCCTAAAAATAAGCCATATCTGTTTTATATCTACGTTATAATCTCCCGAACGCACTGCGCTAAACTGCAATCTCTGCACATGTTCATCTATGTTATTAATATTTTCTGTTGATCTTATTTCTTGTGTTTTCCCTGTTAATTTATGAGTGGCATTGGCGATAATATCAATAGTTATCCCATCGTATTTCGCCCCTTTAAAGGATATCTTGTGTAGATAAACATCGATAAATAATGGTCTTAGATCTTTTCTATCACAAATATCAGTACTTAACTTTAAACTGACCGATTTATTATTGATATTTCGATTAGACATATTCACTTCTTTTCTTCCCCAGCAATTCCATTTTGCTGCTGGTGCGGGACTATTATCTTGCTTTGATGGCATAGTGGCAGAGAAGGCAGGAAATATACTGCACCCTATAATAATGGCTAATAAATAATGTTTTAACATAAAGTTTTCTCCATTTAGCTAACAATAATTTGATAAAAATTAAAATAGATCTTCATTAATAATGAATAAGTTAAAGATTAAAGTTAGCAAATGTTTTACTGCTTTTTATATTATAAAATTCCTCACAGTGGAGAATAATATTGAAATAGTGTTTATTGAGTTAAGTTTTATAATTAACAGACTGTTAAAAATAAATATCCAAAAAATAAAATAAAACAATAGAAACTGCTAATAATATTTATCGTTAAGATTAAAACAAAAAGATTATTAGCAATAAAGACGCTAAAGTTTTTTATTGTTTCTAGCGTCTATACTGTTTTAACGTGGGAGCTAATTAGTTTGGTATGTTGCTATTAGAGTAATAATGTATTTGTTATACCACATTGTTTAACAAAATCTTCATCGTGAGAGATTAATAATAATGTTCCTTGATATTGAGATAATAAATTTTCCAATAATTGTTTAGAGTCTAAATCTAAATAATTATCTGGTTCATCTAATAATAAAACGGCAGGGGGGTGAGGACTATAAATTAATGCTAATAGTGTTGCTTTTAATTGCTCACCGCCACTGAGTGTTTCTAAAGGAAATAAAGACTTGTTACCTCGAATACGTAACATACCCAGTTTTGTGCGCCACTGCTCAATGGTCATTAATGGCTGGTATTGATATAACGCTTCAGCAACGGGTAATG
The DNA here is from genome assembly GCF_001808035.1 of Proteus sp. HMSC14B05. Taxonomy (NCBI): domain Bacteria; kingdom Pseudomonadati; phylum Pseudomonadota; class Gammaproteobacteria; order Enterobacterales; family Morganellaceae; genus Proteus; species Proteus sp. HMSC14B05. The sequence goes on from NZ_KV791964.1 coordinate 81,543, forward strand.
ATTTATCTAATAAAGTTAAATGTTGATCAAGATAGCAATAATTTGGGTTGAGACGATATTCGCCGGATAACGGGGATAGCTTGCCCATTAAACATTTTAATAAGGTTGACTTACCGCTGCCATTTTTACCTTGTATATGCCAATGTTCACCACCATAAGCGGAAAAGGAGTAGGGAGTTTGCTTGCCAAAAGGTAAAACAAGCTCTGTGGCAAATACATTTAACCGATGGCCATCGCCTTGATAGTTTAATATTAATTTTTGCTGATGAATATGAGTTAACTCTTGTTCTAACTGTTGTTTTTGTGACTGCATATCATCCATAACGCGCTGATGTCGTTTAGCTATTGATGACTGTTTTTTCTCAGCTCGATTGGTTTGCATATCAAGAAGTAACAGTGATTGAGAGCCGCTGTTTCTTATCTTTTCACCTTGTTTACGTCGCTGTAATGCTTTTTGTAATGTTACATGTTGTTGGCGTTTTTCCTGTTTTATTTGACTATTGATACGCTCATTTGCAGCTTCGATTGAGGCTATTTGCGCATTTTTTTGTGTTTCATAAAGCGAATAATTACCGCCATATTCTTGTAAGCCTTTTTCACTCAGTTCAAATATATTTTCAGCATAAGATAATAAATGTCGATTATGGCTAATAAATAATACACCTGATTTATGATGCATTAATTGTTCAACGAGCCATTGCTGACCTTGATGATCGAGATGGTTATCTGGTTCATCTAATAATAGAAAATGATCGTCATGTAAAAAAGCCTGACATAATGCTAAACGCGTTTGCTCACCACCACTTAAGTGGGGAATAGGTGTATCAAGTGAAACCGGCAGTTGTGCTGAATGAAGTAAATTTTGCCAAGTCATGGGCAAATGCCACTTATCTTCAAGTAACTCAAAATCTTCTAATGAAGCACTGCCGTTATCAACCCGCTTAAATGCTTGAAAAAAAGTCTCTATACCTAAAGCATCAGCAATGGTATTACCTGTTAGGCGAGTAAGCTGGTCGACATGAATAAAAGGCATACGCCACATGATATGGCCTGATGAAGGCAATAGTTTTTGTGCTAACAATTTTAACAGCACCGATTTTCCTTTACCGTTCTGACCAATTAAAGCATTTCTTTGGCAAGTCAGTGAATGAGTCAGCGGTGGGAAAAGCGCTTCTTGATTGAATTCAATATTAAGCTGAGAAAATTGACAGGCGATCGTCATAATTAAGCCTCCTAAAAAATAGGTGGCAGACAGCAATGATCTTAATTGAGTTTATAGAGCAATAAACGAGTGTCTGCCAGTAACAGAAAATGGATACCAAAACGGTATTGAGAGAATTTTCTGGCAGAATTTAGTTCATTGTAGGGAAGTACCTCTTGGAGAGAAAAAAGATAAAATCATGAAGAATTATAATGACAAAAAAACCTTAATCAATACTCATATAAAATTTATTGTTTATAGACACGGGGATTTTATATAAACAGAAAATAAAACCAACAGGTTATAAAAAGGGTATTATTGATAAATACCCTTTTTATAGAAATAACTCGTCGTTAATTAAGGTTTAGTCGCAATTAAAATTGCCCGTTTAGGAGCTGGATAGCCTTCAACGGTTTTGGTGTGATCGAGAGGATCTAAGAATGCTTCTAATGAATCAGTCACCATCCAATCCGTTTTACGTTGCTCTTCGAGTGATGTGACATTTTCATCAACAATGCGTACATCTTTAAAACCGCATTTTTCTAACCATACTTTGAGCATTTTGGCTGACGGTATAAAGTACACATTACGCATCTGTGCATAACGCTCACCAGGAATTAAACATTGGAATTCATCACCATCAATCACAAGACTCTCTAATACTAATTCACCACCAGAAACGAGCTGATTTTTCAATTGCCAAAGATGATCAAGTGGTGAACGACGGTGGTAAAGAACCCCCATTGAAAATACCGTATCAAAAGCATTTAGTTCTGGCATTTGTTCAATGCCGACAGGGATTAAATGGGCACGCTGATCGTTACCTAATAATTTTCTGACTGCTTCAAATTGGCATAAAAAGAGCTGAGTGGGATCGATACCGACAACAAAATCAGCCCCTTCACCAAGCATCCGCCACATATGATAACCACTGCCACAACCAACATCTAAAACTAATCGGCCTTTAAGAGGCGAAAGATGGGGCAATACGCGATCCCATTTCCAGTCTGAACGCCATTCAGTATCAATATTGACACCATAAAGAGAAAAAGGGCCTTTGCGCCATGGCATTAACGCTTTTAGAATATTCGTTAAACCAAGTTGTTCACCGGTACTTAATGCTGGGGTTTTATTGGCGATAACACCTTGCTTTAAATTAAGTTCAGTGGGCGTAATCTCAGGTAAGTTTTCCAGCATTCTTTCCCATGAAGCAAAATGGCCATGTAAAGCATGGGCGCGCCATTCTGATAATTGTGCCGGCAGCGTATCAAGCCAATGAAATAACCGTTCATCTTGCGCAATATGTTGATAAAATGAGCTAAAATTTATCATGATTATTCGCCTTTAATGGCTAACAGAGAGCCAAAATTAAAACATTGGAACCAAACTTCAGCATGAGGAAAACCTGCTTGATGTAAGCGTGATTTATGTGTTTCAACAGGATCAGTGAGCATCACATTTTCTAACATACTACGTTTTTGACTAATCTCTAATTCACTGTAGCCATTAGCACGTTTAAAGTCGTGGTGCATATTAAACAGTAATTCACCAATTTGTTTATCTTGAAAACTGAATTTTTCTGATAACACTAAAACCCCACCAGGATTTAACCCTTGGTAAATTCGATTTAATAATCTTTGGCGATTATCAGGGGCTAAAAATTGTAAGGTGAAATTAAGGACAACCATTGAGGCATTATTAATGTCAATATCAAGGATATCGCCTTCAATAATTTCAACGGGTGTTGCTGCTTTATAAGCATCAATATGACGTTGACAACGCTCAACCATCGCAGGTGAATTATCAACACCAATAATTTTACATCCCGCTACATCGATATTACGACGCATGGAAAGGGTAGCAGCACCTAACGAACATCCTAAGTCATAAACTTGGCTGTGAGGGGTGACAAAACGACCCGCTAACATGCCTATCATGGAAATAATATTGGAGTAACCGGGCACTGAGCGTTTGATCATATCAGGGAACACTTCAGCGACTTTTTCATCAAAGCGCCAGTCACCAAGATTAGCAATAGGTGTCGCAAATAAGTTGTCTTGTGGTGCTGATTTTGAATTAGACATAACTAAAATAGACTTAAAGAATAAAAGAAGCGGGTATTCTACCAGAAGCGACGTTGCTCACAAAGTTGCATTATTTAGAAATAAATTAGAAAAACAGGTAAACCTTTTCGATACCTTGCCGTTATTAGACTCAACAGCAAGGATGTCTATTGTGATCATGGATGATCATATTTTCCTTGTGGTATTAATAGTAGAAGGAAAAAATTTGTATCCAAGGAAGGAAGTAAATATTAGCAAGGATCATTAAGACCATTGATAAATAGGTTGCGGCCATACCAGAGCGACGCCAGCGTATCTCGCGGTGTTTCAACCCGTAAGAGTGAAGAAGACGACCGGCTATTAAAATGGAGCCACAAATATGTACCATCCAAACAAAGGCGCCATTCATTTCCATGATAAGTAATAAAATCATAGAAATAGGGATGTATTCCACTGCATTACCATGGACGCGAATAGCGGTTTGTAACTCATAAAAACCACCATCACCGTATGCAACTCGATATTGTGTTCTAAGTTTTACAACATTTAGGGACAATTTAATCAATAATAGTGCGCCCAATACGATATAAAGCGAGCTAACCATCTTTTCTCCATTGCCAAAACTAAAAAAACGGCGAATTTAATGATAAACCTCAAAGCGATTTATGTCGCTATAAATAATTATTATTAATTAATTATTTGGGGATTAGCAAATCCTTGAAAAGATGTATCATATAATCTAGGTCTATACTCTTATCGTCGGGAAGAATTTTCGTTATAATGTCTGCCTTTTTTTTGACACTACTCGAAAAAGACTATTGCCAAAATTTCCGCAGCAGAAAGCACAACAAGCTGAGTAAAAGGATATTGTATGCGTACTAATTATTGTGGGCAGTTGAATAGCGCCCATGTGGGCCAAAAAGTGACTCTTTGTGGTTGGGTTAACCGCCGCCGTGACTTAGGTGGACTTATCTTTATTGATATGCGAGATCGTGAAGGTATCGTTCAGGTCTTTTTTGACCCAGAGCAGAAAGAGGCATTTTCACAGGCTTCAGAACTGCGTAATGAATTTTGTATTCAAGTCACAGGAACAGTACGTGCTCGCCCTGATAGCCAAGTTAATAAAAATATGGCAACAGGTGAAATTGAACTAGCGGCAGAATCGCTGTCTATTTTTAACCGTTCTGAAGCGCTACCTTTAGATAGCAACCAAACGAATACAGAAGAGCGTCGTTTAACTTATCGTTATTTAGATTTACGTCGCCCTGAAATGTCACAACGCCTAAAAACTCGTGCGAAAATCACAAGTTTTGTTCGTCGCTTTATGGATGGTGAAGGGTTCCTTGATGTAGAAACGCCAATGCTAACTAAAGCAACGCCAGAAGGTGCGCGTGACTATTTAGTACCAAGTCGTGTTCATAAAGGTAAATTCTACGCATTACCTCAATCACCACAGCTTTTCAAACAGCTGTTAATGATGTCTGGTTTTGATCGCTATTATCAAATCGTAAAATGTTTCCGTGATGAAGATTTACGTGCTGATCGCCAACCTGAATTTACCCAAATCGATGTTGAAACCTCTTTCATGACCGCAGAACAAGTGCGTGAAGTGATGGAGCGCATGATCCACGCATTGTGGCTAGATATCCTGAATGTTGATTTAGGGGCATTCCCTGTCATGACCTTTGCAGAGGCTATGCGTCGTTACGGCTCTGATAAACCAGACCTACGTAACCCAATGGAACTCATCGATATCGCTGATTTAGTGAAAAATGTTGAGTTTAGCGTCTTTGCACAAGCGGCTAATGATGAAAAATGTCGTGTTATCGCGTTACGTGTACCGGGTGGTGCATCGTTAACTCGTAAAAATATCGACGAATATACTCAATTTGTCAGTATTTATGGTGCCAAAGGCCTAGCGTGGATGAAAGTCAACGAAAAGGCAAAAGGTATTGAAGGGGTACAAAGCCCTATTGCTAAATTCCTGACTAATGATGTGGTTAACAGCATCTTAGCGACAACAAATGCAACAGATGGCGACTTAATTTTCTTTGGTGCGGGTCGTCAAGGTACCATGAGTGATGCTATGGGAGCGTTGCGCCTGAAAGTCGGTCGTGATCTGGAATTAACTGATCTTAACGCATGGAAACCACTGTGGGTTATTGATTTCCCAATGTTTGAAGAAGATGAAGATACCGGCAGCCTAAGTGCAATGCACCATCCATTTACTTCACCAAAAGATCTCACACCGGCAGAGCTAACCGCACATCCTGTAGGCGCTGTAGCTAATGCCTATGATATGGTCATTAACGGTTATGAAGTTGGTGGTGGCTCAGTGCGTATCCATCGTAATGAAATGCAACAAGCGGTATTTAGCATTTTAGGTATTACTCCGGATGAGCAACGTGAGAAATTCGGTTTCTTATTAGATGCTCTGAAATTTGGTACACCACCGCATGCCGGGTTAGCATTTGGTTTAGACCGCTTAGTGATGTTATTAACAGGAACAGATAATATCCGTGATGTTATTGCGTTCCCGAAAACCACGGCAGCGGCTTGCTTAATGACCAATGCACCAAGTTTTGCAAATGAAGACGCGTTAAAAGAGCTGGCTATTCAAGTGACAGAAAAAGAAGTTAGCACAGATAACGAGTAAATGATGAAATATAAGCACCCAGTATGTGTTTTAGTTGTTATCTATGCCAAACAGACTAAGCGGGTGCTTATGCTGAAGCGTCGAGATGATCCTGATTTCTGGCAATCTGTGACAGGGAGCCTTGAAGAGGGCGAAACACCTTATCAGGCCGCATTACGAGAAGTGCAGGAAGAAGTAGGAATTGATATCATAAAAGAAAATCTTGAGCTGGTGGATTGCCATCGTTCAATTATTTTTGAGATATTCGCACACTTTCGCCATCGTTATGCGCCTAATGTGACACATTGTCAGGAACATTGGTTTATGTTAGCACTTCCCTCTGAACGGGAAATTGAACTGACTGAGCATACGCAATACCAATGGTTAGATGCGCCACTGGCGGCAAAATTAACTAAGTCAGCCAGCAATCAGCAAGCGATTGAAGAATTTGTTATTTAATTATTAGACCACGTTTGGAGATATTTTCATGGCAGGTCATAGTAAATGGGCCAATACTAAACACCGTAAAGCAGCGCAAGATGCGAAACGCGGTAAGATTTTCACTAAAATTATTCGTGAATTAGTTACAGCAGCACGTTTAGGTGGTGGTGATCCTGCAACTAACCCACGTCTACGTGCGGCAGTTGATAAAGCATTATCTAACAACATGACTCGTGACACACTAAACCGCGCAATTGCTCGCGGTGCGGGAAATGATGAAAACGATAATATGGAAACCATCATTTATGAAGGCTACGGCCCTGGTGGTACTGCTGTTATGGTTGAATGTTTAAGTGATAATCGTAACCGTACTGTTTCCGATGTTCGCCATGCCTTCACCAAAACAGGTGGTAACTTAGGAACGGACGGTTCGGTATCTTATCTCTTTACCAAAAAAGGTGTTATCTCTTATGCACCGGGTGTTGATGAAGATGCCGTCATGGAAGCCGCACTAGAAGCGGGTGCAGAAGACGTTGAAACTTATGATGATGGTGCTATTGACGTTTACACAACCCCTGAAGCTTTCGGTGAAGTAAAAGATGCCATGGATGCTGCGGGTTTTGTCGCTGAATCAGCGGAAGTTTCCATGATCCCATCAACAAAAGCAGAGCTTGATATTGATACCGCACCAAAATTAATGCGCCTTATCGATATGCTAGAAGATAGCGACGATGTGCAAGAAGTGTATCACAACGGTGATATCTCTGATGAAGTTGCAAAACAACTGGAAGATATTCTGTAATTGGTATCACGATAACGGCCAATAGTGGTGTTTTACACTGCGTTGAATAGTGCGAAGAGAAGAGCAGAGCAAGCGTATTTGCTCTTTTCTCTCGCCATCGACCTTATCCGCCATAGGAATTGTTATGGCTATTATTTTAGGTATTGACCCTGGCTCTCGTGTCACGGGATATGGCGTAATTCGCCAACAAGGGCGACAACTTATCTATTTAGGAAGCGGATGTATTCGTACACAGGTTCCTGATCTACCAAGCCGACTGAAACGCATTTATGCGGGAGTCAGTGAAATCATCACTCAATTTTCACCCGATGTATTTTCTGTTGAACAAGTCTTTATGGCAAAAAATGCAGACTCGGCATTAAAATTAGGCCAAGCAAGAGGTGTGGCGATTTTAGCGGCAGTCAATAATGATCTTCCCGTATTTGAATATGCGGCACGTCAAGTAAAACAGAGTGTGGTAGGAACAGGGGGAGCCGATAAAAGCCAAGTACAACATATGGTACGCTCAATCTTAAAACTATCTGCAGCGCCACAGGCAGATGCTGCCGATGCGCTAGCGATTGCGATTACACACTGCCACTTTAATCAAAACTTATTGCGTGTAGGTGATCCGCGTCTTGTTTTAACGCGAGGAAGGTTAAGATAGGCTATCTGTTGGTAAAACAGATGAGTTTTTCGCAGGCTGGATATACGTCCAGCTTTTTTTATGTTATAAATTTGGCGTCAATATTTTTGCGGAGGCGTTAGGGTGATAGGACGTATTAGAGGCGTTATTCTTGAAAAACAGCCACCAGTGGTGCTGATCGAAGCGGGTAATGGGGTGGGTTATGAAATAAATATGCCTATGACCTGTTTTTATGAGTTACCTGATATTGGTCAAGAGGCGATTATCTACACACAATTTATTGTTCGTGAAGATGCGCAATTACTATATGGTTTTAATCAAAAACAAGAACGGGCACTGTTTCGTGAATTGATAAAAGTCAATGGTGTAGGGCCTAAGCTAGCACTGGCTATTTTATCAGGAATGTCTGCACGCCAATTTGTCACCGCAATTGAAAATGAATCCATCTCCTCATTAGTTAAATTACCGGGAGTCGGTAAAAAAACCGCAGAACGATTAGTGGTTGAAATGAAAGATCGCTTCAAAGGGCTTAATGGCGATCTATTTGAACAAAACGGCGATATTGAGCTACCAGCCAGTGCATCATCGAAAGCGCCATCTGCTGCAGATATTGAAGCAGAAGCTTCCGCTGCCTTAATTGCCTTAGGTTATAAACCACAAGAAGCTGCCAAGATGATTAGTCGGGTAGCAACGGCGGGTGCTGATAGTGAAACACTTATCAAAGAAGCATTACGCGCAGCGATTTAGGAGTAATTGATTGTGATTGAAGCAGATCGCCTGATTTCAGCAGATATACAACAACCTGAAGAAGAAATTATCGATAGGGCTATTCGTCCTAAGCTGCTTGCTGAATATGTGGGACAACCACAAGTTCGTGAACAGATGGAAATCTTTATTCAGGCGGCTAAACTACGTCATGATGCCTTAGATCACTTACTTATCTTTGGTCCGCCGGGGCTTGGTAAAACCACGCTGGCTAATATTATTGCCAATGAGATGGGTGTTAATTTACGTACAACCTCAGGGCCTGTATTAGAGAAAGCCGGCGATCTTGCCGCTATGCTAACCAATCTTGAGCCTCATGATGTACTGTTTATTGATGAAATTCATCGACTTTCTCCCGTTGTTGAAGAAATACTCTATCCGGCAATGGAAGATTATCAACTTGATATTATGATTGGTGAAGGGCCGGCAGCACGCTCCATTAAAATCGACTTACCGCCATTTACTTTAGTTGGGGCGACGACCCGAGCTGGTTCGTTAACCTCTCCATTACGTGATCGTTTTGGTATTGTACAACGCCTTGAATTCTATAATGTCGATGACTTACAGCATATTGTTGCACGTAGTGCCAGCTTTATGGGGTTAGAAATAACCGCAGAAGGGGCGCGACAAATTGCTATGCGTTCACGAGGTACACCGCGTATTACTAACCGCTTATTACGCCGAGTAAGAGACTTTGCTCAAGTCAAAGGTAATGGCGAAATTGATGAAGATATCGCGTCTAAAGCACTCGATATGCTTAATGTTGATGCTGCCGGTTTTGACTATCTTGACCGAAAACTACTCTTTGCCATTATTGATAAATTTATGGGTGGCCCCGTAGGGCTTGATAATCTTGCGGCAGCTATTGGTGAAGAGCGTGAAACTATCGAAGATGTATTAGAGCCTTATTTAATTCAGCAAGGTTTTATTCAACGCACCCCCCGTGGTCGGGTAGCCACAAATCATGCTTATCGTCACTTTAATCGCATTATGGAAGCACCGTGATCTGATAAAGTGCTTTGGATATCATTGGGCGATGGTGTTTAATTTCGCCCAATCATTCAATTATTTTGCCTTCCTCTATTCTCATTCTCAATATATCTCATCTCTATATTTACACCTTATTATATAAAAATAATTTTTTAATTTATAACTATCGTTAACATAATAACAATAGAAACTCAGACGATTAAATTAAAACTTCGCTATCTATCAATCGTTATTTTTCCTACTCGTTCATTGAATTTATTTATTATTAACGCCCATAAAATGAGTATTGGTACGTAAAAATAAGACCGAAATATACGCATATTGAGTGTGTTAAATAAAAATAGTGGCTTAATTAGC
>NZ_KV791965.1:0-2305 GCF_001808035.1 Proteus sp. HMSC14B05
TACCAACAAAATAAACATAAAATCGGCTCATTTGTATATCATACTTTTATACATGAATTAGGTCATTCTCTAGGGCTATTCCATATTTGGGAATACATACTAAATGAAAAGCATAAAGTATTAGATTCAATTAAATACTCAGTTATGAGCTATAAGTGTCCTGATATTAAAGATGCAGATTTTGGTGGCCTTTATCCCATGACCTTTATGCTAGTAGATATATTATTATTACAATATCTCTATGGCGAAAATATGACCACACGTCTTGAAAATAATACCTATGGTTTTCATTCCAATACGGGACGCGCCGCTTACTCTTTAAATAACATAGAAGATAAACTAGTGAGCTGTATTTGGGATTCAGGAGGAATTGATACATTAGACTTTTCCCTATATACCGTTAATCAAGTCATTAATCTCAATGAGGGCTGTTTTTCAGATATTGGAGGATTACGGAGTAATATCTCTATTGCCTATAAAACGATTATTGAAAATGCGATTGGTGGTAAAGGTGATGATACTCTCATAGGAAATCCTTTTGATAATAACCTCATAGGTGGTGATGGCAATGATTTATTCTATGGCGGTGATGGCAATGATTTATTCTATGGTGGCTCTGGAAACGATGTTATATACGGAGAAATGGGAAATGATGTGCTCTATGGTGATGATGGAGATGATATGCTTATTGATTATTATGGTGCTAATATGTTGAATGGTGGTAAGGGTAATGATCGGATCTGTGTAGCATCAATGGATAGAGGGCTTCCAGGCAGAAATATCATTCTAGGGGGAGAAGGTGATGATGAAATATATTTGGGCACAGGAACTCATCGTATAACAGGTGGACAAGGAAATGATACCTTTAATTTTTTCTGCTATGAGGGCATTGAAAGCAATAGTTCAATTTGGGATTTTGAAAAAAACAAGGATAAAATAACTTTGCTCACTAGGGATTATAGAAAAATAGATATATCAAAAATGAAAAAAGTTGATAAATTATCAGGAGATAAAAATGAATTTTCATTAAATCATAACAAACCAGCCAACAAAACCATCATAGACGTTTCAACATCTTCTAACGATGATAAATCCATTGTACATATAGAGATTGTCGGTATATTTAACCATGATGAACTCTTTGCAGTATAAATAAATCTCACCATATGATTTGTTAAAATTTTAAACTATTTCTCTATAAATTATCATTAATTATTATATTAATAATAATCCAGCATAATAACGATAACCAACTAAAAACACACTAATAAATAGTGTGTTTCTATAAACTTTATTTCTATAAATATAACAACCAACTAATAATATAAAAAATACTGATATGTGTTTTTTCAAAAAGTAATAAAACAACAAAAATACAATAATTAGCTAATTATAGAATAAGTTTATTTTATAATAATTAATGCAAATAATTTATTATTAAATAAGAAAGGAATTTATATGACTATAGTAAAAAATGTTAAAGAAACGACTAATTTCTATTTACCTAAAGGGATCATCACAACAGGAACTATGATAGGTTGGCCAAAAAAATCACCAAATGAAATAACAACAATAACTTATACATTTCCAGATCATAACACATACCGAGAAATTATAAAAAATAAAAACCCATTAACAGAAAACATGAGAAAAAAAACGCTAAAAGATATATATGAATATTATAGGTTAGTAAATATTAGAGAACAAAAAAAACAAGAATTAAACACCATTGAAGATAAAGATAGTGAGGCTTCAAAAAAAAGAATAAAAGAATTAGAAGAAGGAATAAAAAAAATAGCAAATGATATTTATACTATACTAGATAATATACCTATCTATATTTATTCCACTCAAGAAACAATATTCCCCCATCAACAAGAAGTTATCGAAGAAATATTAAAACATGCCTCAGATATATTACCTATATTTTTTAAAAAAATATCACCATATAGCAATGCTGATTTAAAGTTTGGTTATTATAATCAATTTGTTAATATATCTGGTACAAAATTCATTTCAGGTTATCGAAAAGGCAGTGCTAGTCATCCTAACGAGGAAGGTACACCTATAAAAGAGATAAAACCAGATGAAGAACATGATAAACCTGGTACTATATTTATTGATTTTTCTTCACGCGAATATTATAAAACAATTAAACAAGATAATATTGATGAATATATAGAAAATGAGGCAGATATCTATGATATATATTATATTAATAATGATAAAACTATTACAATAGCAAGGGGTAATAATGAGTTACGCAAAGAATACCAACAAAATAAACATAAAATCGGCTCATTTG
>NZ_KV791966.1:0-39721 GCF_001808035.1 Proteus sp. HMSC14B05
AAAGCCAACCCAATGGGTTGGCTTTTTTGCGTTTATTCTATTTCGCTTACGTTAAATTCTTTATTTATCGTAATAAAACTAGACTTAATAAACTCCCTCAATTTGCCACAGTAATAAATTGTTTTTATTAAAAAATAATCATAAATACCCTTTATATTCCCATTTCTTTATTTCTTGAAAACTGTAAATTTATAAAAAAAACACTTATACACATATATTTAACATTATTTTTATGCAACACTATTTGTCATACAAATGAGTTTATAAATGAGTCTCGGCTTATTTACTTACTCTACATAGATAAAAGCAATGGGAGCATAAGTATGGATGTTAATTTTTATGTAACATGCATTGGTGACGCCTTAAAGTCTCAGATGGCAAGAGATAGCGTATTGCTGTTAGAAAAACTAGGCTGTCGAGTTCATTTTCTCGAAAAACAGGGCTGTTGTGGTCAACCTGCTATTAATAGTGGATATATTAAAGATGCCATTCCAGCGATGAAAAACTTGATTAAAACCTTTGAAGTTAATGACTATCCTATTATTTCTCCTGCTGGATCATGTTCTTTTGCTATTAAAAGTTATGCTAAATATCTGGTAAATGAACCTGACTGGGCTATTCGTGCAGAAAAAATAGCTAATCGCATGTTTGATCTCACCTCCTTTATCGTTAATCAATTAAATATTGTGGATGTAGGTGCAAGCCTTAAAGGAAAAGCTGTTTATCATCCATCTTGTAGCTTATTTCGTAAAATGGGAGTGAAAGAAGAGCCACTCACATTATTACGCCATGTAAAAGGGCTAGAATTATTACCTTTTGACAATATGGAAACCTGTTGTGGTTTTGGGGGGACGTTTTCGGTAAAAATGGCTGAAATTTCAGGTGAAATGGTCAAAGAAAAAGTTCACCACATTATGGATGTTCATCCTGACTATTTAATTGGTGCGGATGTCAGTTGCTTATTAAATATAGGTGGTCGTTTAGAGAGAGAAGGTCGTCCAGTTAAAGTGATGCATATTGCGCAAGTATTGATGAGCAATGAGGAGGAATTATGTCATTAAAAACAAGCTCTCTTCCTTTTAAAACGCTAATTGATCGTCAAGTTCACGATCAAATTATGCAAAAAGCCGTTGCTAATGCGCAAGAAACTATTGGCCGTAATCGTCAAAAAATGGTTGATGAATTAGGGCACTGGGAGGATTGGCGGGATAGAGCGGCACAAATTCGTGATCATGTACTTGCTAATTTAGATGCCTATTTATATCAATTATCTGAAAAAATAGAACAACATGGTGGGCATGTTTTCTTTGCTCAAACGAAAGAAGAAGCCTCTCAATATATTCTCAATATTGCAAAAGAGAAAAAAGCCAAAAAAATAGTCAAAGCCAAATCAATGGTGACGGAAGAAATTGGCTTAAACCCTGTATTAGAAAATGCAGGTATTAATGTTATTGAAACCGATTTAGCCGAGTTTATTCTTCAACAAGCAAAAGACGCCCCATCTCATGTAGTGGTTCCTGCTATTCATAAAAATAGAGCCCAGATACGTCAAATATTTCATGACAAACTGGGTTATAACGGCTCAGATACACCAGAAGAAATGACGCGTTTTGTTCGCCAGAACATTAGAGACGATTTTTTTACTGCCGATATCGGTATTACGGGGTGTAATTTTGCGGTAGCAGAAACAGGTTCTGTTTGTTTAGTCACTAATGAAGGTAATGCACGATTAAGTACAACATTACCCAAAACGCATATTGCGGTGATGGGGATGGAACGTATTGCACCTACTTTTAAAGAGGTAGATATCTTAATTACCATGTTGGCCCGTAGTGCAGTAGGGTTACGTTTAACGGGCTATAATACATGGCTTACTGGCCCTAAAGAGAATGACAACGTTGATGGCCCAGAAGATTTCCATCTTGTTATTGTGGACAATGGCCGCTCGAAGATCATTGGTTCTGGATTTAAAGATATTTTACGTTGTATCCGTTGTGGTGCTTGTATGAATACTTGCCCTGCTTATCGCCATATTGGCGGTCAAGGATATGATTCTATCTATCCAGGCCCTGTTGGTGCCGTCTTAACGCCACTACTTGGTGGATATAAAGACTTTAAAAACCTGCCTTATGTCTGCTCATTATGTACTGCTTGTGATAGCGTTTGCCCAGTAAAAATACCTTTATCAAATCTTATAAAGAAACATCGTGAAGTCATGGTAGAGCAAGGTATAACACCGACAACTGAACGTAATATTACTCGGGTATTCAATTATGTGAACCGTCATCCTATGTTATGGAAAGTTGGGATGAATATGGGGGCTCATGCTACAAAATGGTTTATTAAAGAAGGTAAAGCGCCATTAAATATCGGTGCAATAAAAGCATGGACAGAAGCGAGAAATTTACCTGAAGGTGATGGTGAAAGTTTTCGTAGTTGGTTTAAAAAACACCAAAAAGAGGAGAAATAAGAGATGGATAACAATAAAGAACGCTTTTTATCAAATCTTGCTTCTCAATTAGGTAGGCCGTTAAAAACGCAACCTGAAGCTTTACCTGAACCAGTAAATTTATATCCAGAACAACGATTAACGGAGCTTTCTGATGATGAACTTTATCAATATTTTCTCAATACAGCTCAGTTAGCAGGAAGTACTTATGAAACGACAACATTGTCATCTTTACCTAAGCATTTAGAGACTCTTTGTGAACAGTATGGTTTACCAGTGATATTAACGGGTGATCCACGATTACAGGAAAGTGGGGTGATTGATTATTTATCAGAACACTGTCATGCCAATATTTGGGATCATACTGAGGGTAAAAAAAATATTGAACGGGTAAAAGAGGCAAAAGTCGGAATTGTATTTGCTGAATATGGACTTGCAGAATCTGGCGGTGTTGTTTTATTTTCTGGGGCTGACAAAGGAAGAAGTGTTGGATTGATCCCTGAAACCACGATTTTTGTACTAAAACGCAGTACGATTTTACCTCGAGTTGCTCAGTTAGCAGAAAGATTACATCAAATGGCATTAAAAAATATAAGAATGCCTTCTTGTATTAATATTATTAGTGGTCCTAGTTGCACATCAGATATTGAATTAATTAAGGTTGTTGGTGTTCATGGCTCTTTAAATGCGATTTATGTGATTATTGAAGATTGTTAAATTAAGTCACGCGCCTCTTTATTGAGGCGCTTGCTCTTCTGATTCTAATAGTGCGTAGTTTAATAACTTCTTATTACCATCGATGACCATCATTGACGTTTTTGTTTGATAGCATTCGCTTAAAGGTGAGTAACATTTTTTCGCTGAGTTATGTTCAATACCTAGCCATTGGCTTAATAGCCAATAATTATCTGCGGTGGAAAAAGGTTTATTTAAATTTTCTTTATTGATATTTGGTCGCGTTGCAGATGCGCTATACCAAATAAAGAGCGGTATATTATAAGCTTCTTGGCGAGGACTGTTCACGCCATGGTGATAACGTACTTCTCTATTTTTATCTAATCGTTGTAATGCGTGATCTGAAAAATAGAGTATAGATGCGGGTTTATCTTGTATTTTTTCAATAATTTGGCTGATAAGCTTGTCAGTATAAGCGATAGAGCTATCGTAGCAGTTATCATCTTCTTGTTGGGAAAAGGTTTTAAGGTAAGTGCTAGGAAAACGATTACATGCTGGCTCATGACTACCATAAGTATGTAGGACAATGAGCTTTTTATTTGATGAGTTATCATTAAGCGCATTATCTAAAAATGGCAATAATTCTTCATCATAGCCAATAAATTCATTCCATTTTTTATGTTGGGCCATATTGGCAATAACAGAAATCACACTCGTTTTTGGATTTCCTTTACCTTGGTTACTTAACCAATATGTTTTGAAACCAGCATGATTGGCAAGAGAAATGATATTATCAGCGTAGTGTTTCTTATCATATAACTCTGTTAGGTTGATATTAGAAAGGGATATGGGTACTGATAATATGGTCACAGGCGCTGGAGAATAAGCTTGCTTAAATAATAAAATATTATTTTTTTCTTTCTCTAAATTAGGGGTAGTATCGTACGGATACCCATAAATTCCTAAATGATCACGTCGTACTGATTCACCAATCAAAAGAATATAAATTTCTGTTTTTTGATCCACTTTATCATAGTTAAAATTAACTTTTTCTGATGTGATCTTTTTGATTTGTCTATTTTCGTGGAAAGTCCGCACTAAAGCTGCTGCATTGTAAAAAGGGGTATTAAGTAGATAATACTCAGCAAGTAATTGGGTTTTACTCTCTGATCTTATTGCTAAGTTCTTGTATAGAGAAATAAGAATTATTAATATAAAAATAGCAATTAAACATCTTTTATTAGTTTTGTTATTTAAATAACGGGCGCTAATATGTATTAAATAGAAAAAACAGGTAAATATAACAATATAAAAGAGTACATAATATTTATTATAAGAGAGCATACCAACAGTTTCACTTCCATTAGTATTAATGAAAGTTTCTGCTATTGATGATGAAAAGGGAATATCATGTTCACGATAAAAAAACAGTGAGATGGAGAGGTTTAAAGACCATAAAGCTGCAACAATAAAAGTAATCACTTTTCCTATAGTAAACCGATAGATACCTGCGCAGAGCAACATCAGGAGCCAACCGATAATCACCATAGAGAACTTTTGTTCAATATGCAGGGTTGAACCCGCTAATAGTGCAGGTACTATAGATAAAATAAATAAAAGAGAAAAGTTTATTACTTGAGACATGCTTTTATCATTATCACCTTTTTCCATATAGAATAAAAAGTTAACCATTTAGCATTTCATAATACAAGTCTTGTTTAGCTAAAACGAGTCTGAAATTGATATTTCAGTACTTATCTTATCTTTTATTGACTTATTATACTGTTACTTATAGTTATATTTACACTTTTAATTATTGTTATAATAATTTTAATTAATTGATCTTGCTTGAAATTTTCCAATAGACTTAAAATTAAACCACATTAGTCAATAGTAATTTAAAATATCGTATAGATATGTATTTTTAAACCGATATTAATTTAATTAAGTAAAGAGTAAAAAAAAGTGCCAACATTGTTGGCACTTTAAGAATAAAAAACTATTTTACAGATGTTTAATGAGGTTTACCTTGCTCTGCACCAATACCTATTTGTGAGCGAATAAACTGAGCTTCAAATTTCATACGCTCTTGAGTTGCCAGAGAAGAATTATCGGTAATGGAGAATAACCATGAAACGATAAAGGCAATGATCATAGAGAAAAGAGCAGGGTACTCGTAAGGATAAATAGGTGTATCATGACCAAGAATACTCACCCAGATCGTGGGACCTAAGATCATTAAGGTAACGGCAACAATTAAGCCAGACCAGCCACCAATTACAGCCCCACGTGTTGTTAATCCCTTCCAATACATAGAGAGTAAGATAATAGGGAAATTACAACTTGCAGCGATAGAGAAAGCTAAACCGACCATAAAGGCAATATTCTGTTTCTCAAATAAAATACCTAAACCAATGGCGACAATGCCGAGAATAACAACCGTTATTTTCGAAACTTTTAGCTCTTGTCGCTCATCTGCTTGGCCATTTTTAATTACATTGGCGTATAAATCATGAGAAACGGCAGATGCACCTGCTAAAGTTAATCCTGCAACAACGGCTAAAATAGTGGCAAAAGCGACTGCAGAAATAAAACCAAGGAAGAAATTACCACCAACAGCATCCGCTAAATGAACAGCGGCCATATTGGTGCCACCAATTAAAGCACCAGCGGCATCTTTGAACAGAGGATTAGGGCTAACGAGTAAGATAGCCCCGAAACCAATAATAAAAGTAAGAATATAGAAATAACCGATAAAACCTGTCGCATAGAAAACACTTTTACGAGCCTCTTTTGCATCGCTAACGGTAAAAAAGCGCATGATAATGTGGGGAAGTCCTGCGGTACCAAACATTAAGGCAAGACCTAAGGATAATGCAGAGATAGGATCAGAAACTAACCCTCCTGGACTCATGATAGAAAAGCCTTTTTGATGGACGTTAACAGCTTCTTTAAACAAAGTATTGAAGTTAAAGTCTGCCGCTTTCATTACCATGACCGCCATAAAAGTTGCACCGGCGAGTAATAAAATAGCTTTGATTATTTGTACCCAAGTGGTGGCTAACATGCCGCCAAAAAGGACATAAAGAACCATTAAAATACCGACTAAGATCACCGCAATATGGTAGTTTAAGCCAAAGAGCAGCTCGATTAATTTACCCGCCCCTACCATTTGAGCAATAAGATAGAGGGCAACAACAACTAATGAACCTATTGCAGAAAGTGTTCTAATGGGCTTTGGACTTAAACGGTAAGAGACAACATCAGCAAAAGTATAGCGTCCTAAATTACGCAAACGTTCAGCGATAATAAATAGAATGATTGGCCAGCCGATTAAAAAGCCAATAGAGTAGATAAGTCCATCATAGCCAGAAGTGTATACTAACGCTGAAATTCCTAAAAAGGAGGCGGCAGACATAAAATCACCAGCGATAGCCATACCATTTTGAAATCCGGTAATTTTGCCACCCGCAGTGTAATAATCAGACCGTGATCGTGTTCGTTTAGAGGCCCAGTAAGTAATATACAGTGTTAAGCCAACAAAGATCAGAAACATGATAATGGCTTGGAAGTTAATTGGCTGTTTTTCACCCCCTTCTGTTATCGCTGCGGCTAATACATTGGGGGATAATAACGTTAATAGTGATATGGCGTAGTGTTTATTTTTCATTTTTCTACCTCACCAAGAATTTCTGCCGTTAATTTGTCAAACTCTGTATTTGCTCTAATAACGTAAATCCCTGTTAGTAGAAAAGAGGCGATAATTAAGCCAATACCGATAGGAATACCTCGAGTAATGTAACTGCCTTCATAGAGCGGTGTACCTAACCATTGTGGATAAAAAGCAATCAGCAATATAAATGAGACATACATAACAAGTGTAATAATCGAAAGTCCCCATGAGAAACGACTACGTTTTTTAACCAGTTCTTTAAAGCGAGGGTTATTTTCTATCTCTTGATAAATATTGGGATTCATCAGAGTTCTCCTCAAAATAATTATTTGGTTTATTACATGATTTAGAGGTGTTTATCCCCGCATGTCATGAATTTGTGATAAGAGAGCCCTGCAAAGGCATAAAATGCCTTTGCATAGTAGTATTCCGGTTTTATTGACTGCTGTATTATTTGAGCACTAGCACTTTAAATGGTCAGTGATAGAGACTGTTTTTCTTCTAACAGTTTTTCTACAACGCCTGGATCGGCGAGTGTTGAGGTATCTCCAAGGTTAGTTGTGTCGCCAGAGGCAATTTTACGCAAGATACGACGCATAATTTTCCCAGAGCGTGTTTTAGGTAAGGCATCTGTCCAATGAAGGATATCAGGTGTTGCTATTGGGCCTATCTCTTTACGTACCCAATTGCGCACTTCTGTATAAAGCTCTGCCGTAGGCTCTTCACCATGATTTAGCGTGACATAAGCATAAATAGCTTGTCCTTTTATATTATGGGGAATACCAACAACAGCCGCTTCTGCAATTTTAGGATGGGCGACAAGTGCGGATTCAATTTCAGCAGTACCTAAACGGTGACCAGAGATATTTAAAACATCATCAACACGGCCTGTTATCCAATAATCACCGTCCTCATCACGACGGGCACCGTCACCTGAAAAGTACATGCCTTTAAAGGTCGAAAAGTAAGTCTGTTCAAAACGGTCATGATCGCCAAATAATGTTCTTGCTTGGCCCGGCCATGAATCTACGATCACCAAATTACCTTCACAAGCACCGTCTTGTATTTCCCCCATATTGTCAACAATCGCAGGTTGTACACCAAAGAATGGACGAGTCGCTGAGCCTGGTTTTAGATCCATTGCTCCCGGCAATGGGGTTATCATGAAACCTCCTGTTTCTGTTTGCCACCATGTATCAACAATAGGGCATTGGCTACGTCCCATTTTTTGATAAAACCATTCCCAAGCTTCTGGGTTAATAGGCTCTCCTACTGAGCCTAAAATACGTAAAGAGGTTCGTTGCGTACCTTCAATGGCTTTGTCTCCTTCCGCCATTAATGCGCGGATCGCAGTAGGTGCGGTATAGAGAATATTAACTTGGTGTTTATCAACAATTTGGGCCATACGATTGACGGAGGGGTAATTGGGTACTCCCTCAAACATCACTGTTGTGGCACCATTTGATAGCGGGCCATATAACAAGTAGCTATGGCCAGTTACCCAACCGACATCCGCTGTACACCAATAAATCTCACCATCATGATAGTCAAAGGTGTATTTAAAGGTCATTGAGGCATAAACAAGATAACCGCCAGTGGTGTGCAATACGCCTTTGGGTTTCCCCGTAGAGCCTGATGTGTAGAGAATAAAGAGTGGATCTTCTGCGTTCATGACTTCCACATCACATTCAGTACTGACGCCTTGAACAATTTCATCCCACCATAAATCGCGTCCTTCAATCCATTGTTCTGTTTGCCCTGTTCGACGTAAGACCACAACATGTTCAATAGGCGGGATATCCACATGAGTGAGGGCATCATCAACATTTTTCTTTAAGGGGATTGCTCTACCAGCACGTAAGCCTTCATCTGCAGTGATCACTAATTTTGCTTTAGAGTCAATAATGCGCCCTGCCACTGCTTCTGGTGAGAAACCACCAAAAATAACAGAATGAATAGCCCCAATACGAGTACAAGCCAACATCGCAACAGCCGCTTCAGGAACCATTGGCATATAAATAGCCACCACATCGCCTTTTTTGATACCTAGTTTTTTTAATACATTGGCGAATTGACAAACATCTTGATGAAGTTGGCGATAGGTAATGCTTTTTGATTCATTAGGGGAATCACCTTCCCAAATAATAGCAACTTGATCCGCGCGTTTTTCTAAATGGCGATCAAGACAGTTTTGGCTAATGTTAAGTTGCCCATCTTCAAACCAGCGAATACGGACATGGCCTGGATCAAAGGAGGTATTTTTCACGATAGTATAGGGGGTTATCCAATCAACAATTTTCCCTTTATCTGCCCAAAAGGCCTCAGGGTTTTCGATGGATAATGCATAATCTTTTTGGTATTGCTCTTTATTAATCAGGGCGTGCTCTGCAATGTTTGCAGGAATGTGATGTTGGTTTATTTTTGTCATAATTGTTCTCCTTACTGTTGTTAATACTATGTCAAAAAGTCGTTAACAAAAGAGGGTAAAGAGACATTGTTTCTTTTTTGCGCATAAGATCACGAAATAATGGAAATGCTTTTCATGGCGTGATCAATTAGTGCTAAAGGTTGTTATGTATAATTTATCTACCTTTTGGGTATTTTATGAAATATTAAACCAATAATAAGCTTTTTATTTAAAATAAAATACTGTGAAAATTGATGTCACTGGGTTGGATAAAAAAACCACAAAAATAATATGGATATGATAATGATTTTCATTAACATTTTTTTCACTATAATAAAGAGATAAATCACATGGCGTGATCGAATATAAAACAGCACTGGAGATTAATATGAGCTATACATTACCTGCACTCCCTTATGCTTATGATGCGCTAGAACCTCATTTTGATGAGCGCACAATGGAAATTCACCATACTAAGCATCATCAAACTTATGTGAACAATACCAATACTGCGTTAGAAAAACTGCCTGAATTAGCGGGTTTAGAAATTGATGAACTCGTTAAGAATTTACATAAAGTACCTGCTGATCAACGTACCTTTGTACGTAACAATGCGGGTGGTCATTCTAACCATACTTTCTTCTGGAAAGGATTAAAGCTATGCACTCAATTACATGGTTCATTAAAAGATGCCATTGAACGTGATTTTGGTAGTGTTGATGCATTTAAAGAGTTGTTTGAAAAAGCCGCTGCTAGCCGTTTTGGTTCAGGTTGGGCATGGTTAGTATTAAAAGATGATGGAAAATTAGCTGTTGTTTCTACCGCAAACCAAGATAGCCCATTAATGGGTGAAGAGTTAGCAGGTGCATCTGGCTATCCAATTATTGGCTTAGATGTATGGGAACATGCGTATTACTTGAAATATCAAAACCGTCGTCCTGATTATATCAAAGCATTCTGGTCTGTAGTTAACTGGGATGAGGCGCAAAAACGCTATCAGAGCAAAGCATAATATTGCTATCATTCTCTTTTCTCTCTATTTATCAATGCCGACAATTATTGTCGGCATTGTTTATTTAGCCTGCTCTCTTTATTATAAAAGGACTTTTTTTCATTGAGGCAATGAGTTATGCGCTATTTCCCCAGTGTTTTTATTGGCAATATCACGACGACTGCAAATGGATTTACCAGTGCGATCACCAAAAGGCTGGTGGATGGGCATATTAAACTAACATCACTGGGCTTAGCAGGTGATGAGCAAGCAGAAAAAGGGTTTCATGGTGGGCCTGATCGCGCTTTGTGCCATTATCCTCAAGAACATTATCATTACTGGTCTGAGCAATTTCCTCAACTGGCTGACTTATTTAATGCTCCTGCGTTTGGTGAAAATATTTCGACTACCGGTCTGACAGAAGAGAATGTTTTTATTGGTGATATATATCAATGGGGTGACGCTTTAATTCAAGTGACCCAGCCTCGTTCACCTTGTTATAAGCTAAACACGGTGACTGATATCAGCGATTTTTCACAACTGATGCAAGATAGCGGTTTTTGTGGCTGGTTATATCGCGTGATAAGTCCCGGCGAAGTAGGCTGTCATCATCCTTTGGTTCTACGCTCAAGAAATAGCGATATCTCTGTCAAAGAAGCAATTGCTATTGCTTTTCATATGCCATTTGATGAGGAGTCGTATCGTCGCTTATTAACAGCGGCAGGACTATCTGCTAGTTGGTGTAAAACCATGCAGTTAAGATTGCAAAAACAAACTATTGAAAGTTTTGATAGAAGGCTATTTAAGAAATAGTCAGAAAATAGGCCAGCAGTTATCTGGCCTATAATAACGATTATGGGTGAGCAATAAACCCAATAGCCTCATAAACCTTATCTAAGGTTGTTTGAGCGCGCGCTTTCGCCTTATCGGCACCTTCTTTCATGATTTTATTTAATAGTGCTTCATCATTACGGAAGGTGTTAAAGCGTTCTTGAATATTTGTCAGCATATCTGATACAGCCTCAGCAACCGCGCCTTTTAGATGACCGTACATTTTTCCTTCAAATTCAGCTTCGAGTTCAGGGATAGTTTTACCTGTTACACCCGCTAAAATATCTAATAAGTTAGAGACACCGGCTTTGTTTTCTAGATCATACGCAACGCGAGGTGGCTCTTCTGAGTCTGTAACAGCACGTTTTATTTTTTTCGCCGCCGCTTTGGGATCTTCAAGTAAAGCGATAACATTATTGCGGTTATCATCAGATTTAGACATTTTCTTAGCGGGATCTTGTAATGCCATCACGCGTGCGCCACCTTTTGGAATAAAAGGATCGGGTACGGTGAAAATGTCCCCATAGATGGCATTAAAGCGTTGGGCAATATCACGGCTTAATTCAAGATGTTGTTTTTGGTCAATGCCAACCGGTACTTGGTTGGTTTGATAAAGGAGGATATCGGCTGCCATTAAGACGGGATAATCAAATAATCCTGCATTGATATTTTCAGCATGACGAGCTGATTTATCTTTAAATTGGGTCATACGGCTTAATTCACCAAAGTAGGTGTAGCAGTTTAGCGCCCAGCCTAATTGTGCATGTTGTGGAACATGAGATTGTACAAAGATTGTGCTCTTTTCAGGATCAATGCCACAAGCGAGATAAAGAGCCAGTGTATCTAAGGTTCTTTTTCGCAGTTCGGTAGGATCTTGGCGTACAGTGATGGCATGTTGGTCAACGATACAGTAAATGCAATCGTAGTCATCTTGCATTTGTACCCACTGACGTAGTGCTCCCATATAGTTCCCGATAGTTAACTCACCAGAAGGTTGTGCACCACTGAATACAATAGGCTTTTGAGCCTTTTTTTCTACTGAAGTCGTCATGTTAGTTCTGTTCCACTGTTGTCATTGACGTAATATCAAGGATAGAGAGCAAATCAGCAAAATCGTCGAGTATAAAATCGGGTTTGCTATCTGCAATGGGTTCACCGTAGTTATAACCATAAGTTAACCCCACACAAGGGCACTGTGCTGCTTGTGCGGCGATAATATCGTTACGGGAATCTCCGACAAAAAGAAGCTCTTCTTTTTTAACACCAAACGTGCCCATTGTTAAATATAATGGCGCTGGATGGGGTTTTTTTTGTTTTACATCATCACCACCAAGCACCAATGAGAAGTCGTTGTCTATACCTAATTGCTTTAACAGTGGTTGGATAAAAGGAGTGGGTTTATTCGTCACTATGCCTAAGGAGAGAGAATACGAAGCAAGTTTTTCTAGTGTCTCTTTAACGTGTGGAAATAGATTGCTTCCTGTTTTGACAGAGTTTGCATAGCACTCATCAAAGAGATCACGTACCTCTTTTAATAAAGTATCGGTGACATCTTTAACACCACAATGGTGCAGGGCGCGCTTTAATAGCATATCAACACCATTACCAACCCAAATGGTGACATGGTGTTTATCCACTGTTGGGAAGCCTTTTGCTTTTAGTGCATAGTTTGTGGCTTCTGTTAGCCCAACAGCGCTGTCAGTTAGTGTACCATCAAGATCAAAAGCGATAGCACGAATACCTTTGAGTTTTTTTTCTGTCATTTCGATACCTTATCTAATTCTCGGCGCATATTGTCGATAACCTGTTTATAATCTGGCTGATTGAAAATAGCAGAGCCAGCAACAAACATATCCGCACCTGCTTGAGCAATTTCGGCAATATTATCAACTTTGACACCGCCATCAATTTCTAAACGAATGTCATAGCCACCATCATCAATCATCTTGCGAACTTGACGTAATTTATCGAGTGTCTTTGGTATAAATGATTGACCACCGAAGCCAGGGTTTACTGACATCAGAAGAATAAGATCTAATTTATCCATTACATAATCGAGATAGTTGAGAGGCGTGGCAGGATTAAGGACTAAACCTGCTTTACAGCCACAATCTTTGATTAATTGAATAGTGCGATCAACATGCTCACTGGCTTCGGCATGAAATGAAATATAGGTTGCTCCTGCTTGTGCAAAATCAGGAATAATACGATCAACCGGTTTTACCATTAAGTGGACATCAATAGGTGCTGTGATCCCGTAGTTGCGTAGCGCTTTACAAATTGGTGCACCGAACGTTAAGTTAGGGACATAGTGATTATCCATTACATCAAAATGAACCACATCAGCACCTGCAGCGAGCACTTTCTCCGTATCTTCACCAAGGCGGGCGAAATCTGCAGATAAAATAGAAGGGGCAATCAGAAAATCTTTCATCGCGTTCTCCTGACAACACTCCCATTGTCGGGAAGTGTTAACGATTATTTATATAAGGCTAGTAATTCGTTCACTTTGCTACGACCTAGTGTGTTGCTACTAATTGTTCTTCTGACTTTCACACTATGTAGCTCTTTCGCGTCTACATACCACTCTTTTGTTAACGCAGTTTCATGATTTGATATTAACACGGGTATCTGTCTCTCGTAAGCCAACATTGAGGCAAGTTGAGCTAGATGCTGTTGTTCTTGGAAACTAAAGCTATTTGTATGGTATGAGGTAAAATTTGCCGTCGGTGATAACGGTGCATAAGGTGGATCACAGTATACAACAGAACCTTTGGTGGCATTTGTCATGGTTGATGAATAGCTTTGGCAGACAAATAAGGCTTTTTGCGCTTTTTCTGAAAACCAAATCAATTCGTCTTCTGGAAAATAAGGTTTTTTGTAGCGACCAAAAGGAACATTATATTCTCCTTTGGAGTTGTAACGGCATAATCCATTGTAGCAATGACGGTTTAAGTAGAGAAAAAGTACACTGCGTTGGTATGGATCTGTTGATTGATTAAAGTCTTGTCGTAGTTGATAAAACTCTTCTGCATTATTCATCTGAGGAGTGAATAATAGTTGAGCATCCTTCATAAATTTTTCAGGATACAGTTTTACCGTATTATAGAGATGGATGAGATCGCTATTTATATCGGCAAGAATATATGAATCATATTCTGTATTTAAAAATACAGAGCCAGCACCCATAAAAGGTTCAATTAAACAGTTACCTTGAGGTAGATGACGCTTAATGTCATCTACCAAAGGGTATTTACCACCAGCCCATTTTAGGAATGCGCGTTTTTTTTTCATGCCGTCCAAATTTCTCAATCGTTTCAGAGTCGCCGATTGTACTCTGTTTCAGACAGCATATCAGCGGTGAACATCGTTAACTTATTTTTTTAGATCCTGATGAACATGTTTCATAGGTCTAACCCAAGGTTTTTTAGCTTGCACAGCCGCCGGTAATGAAGCCACGGCCTGTTTTGCTTCGCTTATATTACGATAGTTACCATAGATGAGTACATACCAAGGATTACCATTACGCTGGGTTTTATAAATAGCGTAGTTTCCATTAAGATTTTTTTTAGCGAAAGCTTCTAACGTATCTTGGCGACTCGCACCACTTAACTGCAAAGTATAATTTGTTGCAGGAATGGCTGCTAGGTTATTTGCTGATAAGGCTCCTGATGCAACGGGTTTTGTGGTTGGTTTTGCCACAGGCTTAGTCTGTGTGGTTGCAGGAGGTGTTACCGGCTTGGTTGGTGTAGGTTTGACCTCTGGTTTTTGTGTTGGTGCCGGTTGTGGTTTGGTCACCGGAGTTTGTGGCGTTGTCGGTTGGTTTTGTGTATTTTGCTGTTGTTGATTAACAGCTTGGTTAACACCTGCTTGTTGTTGATTGAGTGAATCAACAATATCTCCTGGGATCTCAACACGTTGACCTTGAGAGTCAATCATTGGGGGGAGATTTTGAGATGGCTGCGTTGTAGGCTGCTGTATTTGTTGACCCGTCAGCTCCTGAGGTGTAGATGTTTGATTGTCTGTTGATGTTACTGAAGGCTGAGACAGTTCAATATTCTTTTCTGTTCCTGTTGTTGAGGCCGTTGTTTCTTTATCACTGTCTGGTGATTTCAGCGCAGAGCTTATCGCAATAATTAAAAGAATGAGAACCAGTACCCCAACACCTATCATCATCTGTTGACGGGATACAGAGAAACGAGCATTTTTTAATGGGTTATTACGAGGTCGATTAGTGCGACGTTCGGGTCTATCCGAAGTATCAGGTTTGAGTGAGTTATCGCCACTCTTAATTTCATTTTCAGGTTTGAACTCGTCCATTATGCCCTCCGTCAGAGCGTCAAAAAGCGAAAGTTAGCCATTACCTCTAGTATAAGGATGAAACGCTTTTTCTGAAACGTCACATTTGAGATTATTAACCAGAATTTTCCTTAAATAGACTTTCCAGTTTATCTCTCGTTAGGTGATGGTATGCTTAATTTGCATTAATGCATGATGTTATCGCTTTATACACTTGTTCGCGAGATATATCCGCACGTAGTTCTGATTGACCGATACCTTTTGGTAATACAAGGTGCAATTTACCCGCGGAAACTTTTTTATCTCGCATCATATGAGGTAAATAGTCTTCAGGTTGCATCTCATCAGGGCCATTGACGGGAAGATTTGCTTTTTTAAGTAATTGGATCACTCGCTGAGTTTCTGCCTGAGTAAATTGACCCAAATCTTGTGCGGTTTTAGCCGCCATAACCATACCCGCAGCGACAGCTTCACCATGTAGCCACACACCATATCCCATATGTGCTTCAATTGCGTGACCATAAGTATGACCTAAATTAAGTAAAGCTCGTAGACCACTCGTCTCTTTTTCGTCTGCTGCGACTACTTGTGCCTTAAGTTCACAGCAACGGCGAATACAGTAAGCCATGGCTTTAGGTTCAAGCGCTATCAGTTTATCAATATTGTTTTCAAGCCAGATAAAGAAGTCTTTATCTAAAATAATGCCATATTTAATCACCTCCGCTAAGCCTGATGACAACTCACGAGGAGGAAGCGTTGCAAGACAATCGAGATCGATAACAACAGATGCCGGTTGATAGAAAGCACCAATCATATTCTTACCCAGTGGATGGTTAACTGCTGTTTTTCCACCGACAGAAGAATCGACCTGTGATAATAACGTAGTAGGAACTTGAATAAAACGTACACCACGTTGATAACTTGCAGCCGCAAAGCCTGTTAAGTCACCAATAACACCACCCCCTAGTGCAAGCAGTGTTGTATCTCGATTGTGATTTTTTTCTAATAATGCAGTAAAGACATCATTCATTACCGTCAGGGATTTATACTGTTCCCCATCAGGTAAAATCACGCTATCAACCAAAACACCTTGTTGTTCTAAGGTGTTTGTTACCTTGTCTAGATAGAGCGGCGCAAGTGTCACATTTGTGACAATCATCACTTGTTGCCCTTTTTTTAAAGGTAAAAAGGTTTCAGGCTGGTGAAAAAGGCCAGAAGCAATGGTAATGGGATAGCTTCTTTCACCTAAAGTCACAGTGATTTTTTCCATAGCAACGGCCTTCTTCAAGTAGTCTTTACTTTCATCTCATCTAAAGAATTTATTAGTTTTTCTCTAATAATTCAATAATTTGATTTGCAACGATTTTTGCACTCTGATCATCAGTATGAATGGTGATATCAGCAATCTCTTCGTAAAGAGGATTACGCTCTTCTGCGAGGGTTTCCAGTACATCACGTACGGGTTCAACACCTTGCAATAAAGGACGTTTTTTATCTCGCTGAGTACGAGCAAGTTGTTTTTCAATGTTGGTTTCTAAATAAACAACAACACCGCGTGCTGATAGTCGGTTACGGGTTTCTCTTGATTTCACCGAACCACCACCTGTAGCTAGTACAATGCCTTGCTTTTCAGTAAGTTCGTTGATTATTTTTTCTTCACGTTGACGGAAGCCTTCTTCGCCTTCTACATCAAATACCCAACCTACATCTGCACCTGTACGTCGCTCAATTTCCTGATCGGAATCATAAAATTCCATACTAAGTTGTTGAGCTAACTGACGACCAATAGTGCTTTTGCCGGCACCCATAGGCCCAACCAGAAAGATATTACGTTTCTCTGCCATGTTTTTGGTATTACTAAGATATTCGTTAATGATAACCCGCCCCGCCAAATTCATTCAGCGACGGGACCTAAACTGAAATTTATGAGTGTTTATTTCATTCACGCCTGATAACGTGTGTATCTACTCTCATATTAAAACTGAGTTTTTTCAGTAGAACGCTATTAAATAACCACGTGTTGTCGCAAGCGACAACACAGGATAAAAATCCCTTTGCCTACAGTACATAACAAGATATGACCTATAAAAATTATATTATCTTTGTTGGCAATGCGGAGATTCTAACACAATTTAGCCGGAAAACCGCATCTGATCACTTTGTCTTTTCTGTCATCAGTTGATCAATATTACATATAAAAAGCCCTACCTCCAAGAAAGAGGAAGTGCATAAAATGTATCCGTATTATCGTTGTGATGTTTCAGGCCCACTCAATTAGCTAACCCTTGTAAGCTAAATCGTCCTCAGCGTCAAATCTATAAATAGAGATTATAAGAAAAAACAATGAATAACTTACAGTTTTATCTTGGCAGAAATAAGGTAATTGTTTGTATTATAATAAAAAAACAAATCACACTAAGAAAATTAGATTAATTTGGGTGTAATAAAAATAACCAATTCATGACGACTATGTTGGTCACGCTTATGGCTAAAAAGTATCCCTAGTAATGGCAGTGAAGATAAAAAAGGAATTTTTGCTGCATGCTGTTGCTGCTTTTGTTGAAATATTCCTCCTAACATCAGAGTCTCACCATCATGAATAGTAACTTCTGTCATTATTTCTTGTTTATCTATTGAAAGGTGTTCACTACCTCCTTGTACTAAGGCAATACCTGGTGTGTTTTGACTAATTTTTAATAGCAATCTAATTTTATTGCTTCTTTGAATGATCGGCGTTACTTCCATCCCCAAAACAGCCTCTTTAAATTCAACTCGGATGGTGTCGTTATCTCTGCTGACATAGGGAATTTCGGTTCCTTGCTTGATAGATGCCGTTTTTTCATGTGCAGCCGTTAATCGAGGACTGGCAATAATGGCGAGTTGTTTCTCTTGTTCTAAGGCGCTTAGTTCTAATTCTAAAAGACGACTATTAATTCTGGCGATATTAAAGGCTATGTAATGTAAGGGGTTTTTTGTTTTTTGATGCAGTGCCAATGCGGCAAGAGAAGGTGCTGTGAGCGGCGCTGATGCTATGTTATGGGGTGTTGTAGTATTGTTTGATGTACCTTCTAAATTTGTCGATTTCATATTGAGTAATCCCCACTGCGTTCCTAACTCATTTAACGCATCCTGACTGCTACTGATGATATGTGCGGTAATATGCACCTGTTGCTGTGGTGTTTCTTTAATTTTTAACCAATCAGAAATTTCAGTATGTGCTTTTTCTGTATCAATAATGGATAAGCTATTTGAATCTTTATCTATGGCTATTCGTCCATGATCACTGAGTAATGAAATTCCATAGTTCGTTAACTGCTGTGCCACGGTGGTTACATCAGCATACTGTAGTGGGTAGATACGATGGTGTAATGTGCTGTTTTGGTGTTGAAGAGTTTCACTATTATCTGTTTTATCAATGAAATGGTGAGTGTTATTACTATCAATAGGTTGTTCTGGATAAAAAGGATCTCTGGATTGAGCAAAACCAGCAAAGCACAAGATAGATAGTAGTAACAGCAAATAAAAAAAGACGCTTTTCATAATATTTCACTCTGACTTCAAAGGCGCTAGAACATTTGGTGTCGTTATGTCGACTAAATTCAATTCAACTGAGAGTAAATCAGGGGGGATAGGCGAAATGAGCAGTGCAGAAAGAGCGCAACCTGCTTGATGTAGATGCGCTAATAACGTTAGTAATTGTGAGTAAGAGAGTGAAAAACGTAGCTTAAAACTATTATCGACACTATGTTGCCAACTATGAGGTATCAAGTGATGGTTATCGATTATCTGTTGTAAACGCTGATAGGCTGAGCCTGTTTGTGGTGGAAGTTTATAGTCATTTTGTAACGTTTTTAATAAGGCTATAGCAGGAGACGAATGCAATATCGACTGCAGTTGTTGTATCTGCGTTTGGTGTTGGCTAATGAGCTGTTGTTGCGCAGTTATGTCCTGCTGATAGCCCGAAAAGCTGAATAAATAACATAACAAACTCACTATTATAGAAGGGGCTAAACTTAAGAGTGCCTTTTGCCAAAAAGGTAAAAGGGCGAAATAAATTACCCAATTAGTCTTTATTTTCATTGTTATCGACATCCTGTTCGCTATGCCTATGTTGAGATACTTGATATTGCCAACTCTGCCACTTACCAGAAAACCTTATTTCGCTGTAACGGGGATCTTGTTTGCTCTGTTGAAAAGAGGAGAGTGTTAATGATGTCAGGTTGGGGTGTTGGTTAACTTTAGATATAAAAGTAAGTGCCTGCTCACAAGGAAGCCGCACCTGAAGCGAAAATGTTGCATCATTTTCAGAAAACTGCGCGATATAACCTTCCGTAGGGAGCAGTGTTTCTAGTGCTTGAAAGAAAGCGAGGTAATTTAAATAGTGAAGCCAATGTTGATAATAATGCCAATAACGCTGTTGATATAAGCGGGTGACTTTCTGTTCATGTTGGTCATTGTGATATTGCTTTTGTAGTGAGTACTCACGTTTTTGATATTGTGATTGTAAAAGTGAGAGTGTTTTTACTTGTTGTACTAAATAATAAGCGTAGTAACCGCAAGCACTGAATGTAATAACAACGAGTATCATGCTCCAATAAAGCCACCGTTGTGCTTGATGTCGATATAAGGCTTGACGCCAAGGAAGAAAATTTATTTGATACATGCTGTCTCCCAAGGACGCAAAGCTAAACCAATGGCAATTAGAGGTAGCGTCTTTTTGGGCGGTATAGACATAAATAGCCGCTCTTTTTGGGTTGGCCAAATAGGCATTTGTTGGCGAAAGTATTCTGCATTGTCACCTGAGAAGTAACATTGCTCCTGTGGCCAATGATGCTTGATGAGTAATTGCTGTAATTGTTTTTCTTGCTCTTGGTGGTCTTGATAAGAAAGAGTACCGTAATGGGGCATCTCTTTATCTGCACAAACCCAAAGCAATTGATTATTTTGACAAAAAATTAATATGTTGTGAGGCGATATGTTGAGATGTGTGGCAACATAACGCAACGCACAAGCTGGAATATCAATCGCAGTGATGGTTAAGTTTATTTTGGCGAATAAGGCAATATAAGTCTCTATCAGTGTCTTGTTATGTAAATGGATGGCGAGATGTTGGTTATGTTGCCGATAATCGAATTGTACCGCTTGTTTGGTGACTTGTTGATGAGATGTGGCTCGGAGTTGTGCTAATCGATAATAGGCTGCTGGTGTCAGGGAAATCAGGTTAGATAAGGCAATGGTATGATAACTTGCCACTGTATCGGGTAATGCCAATGCAATACGGTTGATTGGCGGTAGAGATTGTTGCCATCGTTTTAAGATAGTTCTTAAATTTATATCATCTATATTATCATTAAGAGGTAAAGGGAATTGCCAAAATGCATTGATCTTCCATTGCTTATTCTGCTGAAATACTAAAACGGCATTGATATGATTGATATTAATTTCAATACCAATCTGATAATTATCTGTTTTCATAAATGATATCCATATCTATTGAATGTGTAATAGCCTATTTTCCAAGAGGCGTTACCTTTATACTACGCACTGTTTGTTTATAAACTGCCCAATTCACATTACATGGGAAATTTAAGGTGAAGTTCTTAAAATATTTTTTCATCTTCGTTTTTGCTTGCATAATTTTGGGAGCAGCCTCGATATATGGCATGTATAAATATGTCGAGCCTCAACTACCCGATGTCGCGACATTAAAAGATGTTCGTTTACAAACTCCTATGCAGGTCTTTAGCGCAGACGGAGAGTTAATGGCGCAATATGGCGAAAAACGTCGTTTGCCTCTTACCTTGCAGGAGATGCCTCCGCAATTAATTAATGCCTTTATTGCCACTGAAGATACGCGTTTTCGTGAACATCATGGTATTGACCCTATTGGCATCTCTCGTGCTGTTGTTGTTGCGTTAACATCGGGGCAAGCATCGCAAGGTGCCAGTACCATCACGCAACAATTAGCGCGTAATTTCTTCTTAACACCTGAGAAGAAATTAATGCGTAAAATCAAAGAAGCCTTTTTGGCTATCCGTATTGAGAAAGAGCTTACTAAAGATGAGATCTTGGCACTTTATCTCAATAAAATTTATCTAGGAAATCGCGCTTATGGTGTGGGTGCTGCTGCATATGTTTACTTTGGTAAAAGTGTGCATGATCTTAGCTTAAGTGAGATGGCTGTTATTGCAGGTTTACCTAAAGCCCCTTCGACACTAAACCCACTTTATTCGTATGATCGTGCCTTAAAACGCCGTAATTTAGTGTTACAACGCATGTTGGAAGAGAACTATATTACCCGCGAAGAGTATGACAGTGCTAAAGCTGAGCCTATTGTTGCTAAATATCACGCCCCACAAATTGATTTTTCAGCGCCTTATTTGACTGAAATGGTCAGAATGGAGATGTATCAGCGCTATGGCGAAAATGCCTATACGGATGGTTATAAAATTTACACTACAGTTATCCGTAAAGATCAATTAGCCGCTGAACAAGCGCTACGTAATAATGTTATTGATTATGATATGCGCCATGGCTATCGCGGTGCTCAAGAGGTGCTGTGGCATGCAGGGCAAACTCCTTGGGATGATAAAGCCATTAACGATAAGCTAAAGGGTATACAGACTTATGGCCCATTAATCCCCGCTGTTGTGTTATCCGCTGATGCTAAAGAAGCTCAGGTGGTATTAAAAAATGGCGATAAAATAACACTCGATTTAAAAGCGGTTCGTTGGGCGCGTAAATTTATTTCTGATACGGCTCAAGGGGCCACGCCGAGCAAAGTTGATGCTGTTGTACATGCTGGTGAGCAAATTTGGGTACGACAAAATAGTGAAAACGATTGGTTATTAGCACAGCTTCCTGAGGTTAATGCAGCTTTTGTCGCATTAGATCCACTTAATGGCGGTATTATTGCGCTGGTGGGAGGTTTTGATTTTGAATTGAGTAAGTTTAATCGCGTATCTCAATCGTTACGTCAAGTTGGTTCAAATATCAAACCTTTCTTATATGCGGCAGCATTAGATAAAGGGTTAACATTATCGACATTACTAAATGACTTACCTATTAGTCGTTGGGATGCGGGAGCTGGAACTGATTGGCGCCCTAAAAACTCACCACCTACTTACGCAGGGCCTATTCGTTTACGTCAAGGTTTAGGTCAATCTAAAAACGTAGTTATGGTGCGCGCTATGCGGGCGATGGGGGTTGATTACGCTGCAGATTATCTATTGCGTTTTGGTTTTCCTAATCAAAATATAGATAGAACAGAGTCATTAGCTTTAGGCTCACCTTCATTTACACCAATGCAAATGGCTCGAGGTTTTGCGGTAATGGCAAATGGTGGGTATCTCATTGAGCCATATTTTATTCAGCGTATTGAAAATGCTGATGGTGAAGTGATCTTTACTGCTGAGCCGAAAGTCGCTTGTCCTGAATGTACCGATATCCCCGTAATTTATGGTGATACTACGCGCTCTATTGCATTATCTGATGATTATATGGAAAACGTCGCACAATCTCAGCAAGCGCAACCGGCAGAAACGGCGCCTGATATTGAGTTAGAGCAAGCTCCTCTTGCTGAAACAGTCAAAGAAAGCCCATATGCTCCTCATGTGATAAGTACGCCACTGGCGTTTCTAATGCATGATGCGTTAAGAACCAATCTCGTTGGTGAGCCGGGATGGTCTGGTACAGGATGGCGTGCATTGCGAGATTTAAAACGTCAAGATATCGGTGGTAAGACAGGAACGACCAATAGCTCTAAAGATGCTTGGTTCTCTGGATATGGTGCTAATATTGTGGCGACTGCATGGATTGGTTTTGATGATAGTAGTCGCAATTTAGGGCGAACTGCCGCAACGGGTGGTGAAGCGGGTGCCAAAACGGCACAACCTATTTGGAATGACTTTATGAAAGTTGCTTTAGAAGGTGTTCCGGTACAAATGATGCCGATGCCAAAAGGCGTTGTTGCCGTTCAAATAGATCGCAATACCGGTAAGTTGGCGGGAGATGGCCCATCAATGAAAGAGTATTTTATTGAAGGCACTCAGCCAACAGAAAAAGCAAAAAGTGAAGTGGGTACACGGATCTTTGAGGATAATGGCGAATCTAACGAGCTATTTTGATTAATATAATAAACAAAAAGTTAGATTAAATAGCGATCTAACGAATAACTAAAGCGGGATAACAGATTGTTTCTCCCGCTTTTTGTTATCTAATAAATAGATATAGATACATCTCATCTTCCAACATGAAAATATTTCATGTTTTGTGTGTAAATCTATTTTGATCTCTCCACTCTTTCCCGTTATAAATAACTATCTAAACGTCTAGATGTCTAAATGCATGTTGGCATATAGTATAAGTAGTCCCCTTGATAGCATAATAAAAACATTAAACTTAATAATAACAATAAGTTATAAATAATAAGAATGACATGGTCGATTATTGGAGAGAAGATGAGAAAATTATTATTAGTGGTGCTTTTGGCCTGTACTTCATTGGTTTTAACCGCTTGCTCACCAGATGAAGGTGACAAACCGTTAAAAGTGGCAATAAATACAGGGCCAGATCAGCAAATTTGGGATGAAGTTGTTAAGCTGGCAAAAGAAAAGCAGGGATTAGATATCAAGGTGATCACCTTTAATGACTACGTGTTACCTAATGAAGCTTTGCGTAATAATGATGTTGATGTGAATGCGTTCCAAACCGTACCTTACTACGAAGCTCAAAGCAAAGAGCGTGGTTATCAATTTGAAATCATAGGTAAAACGTTTATTTTTCCTATTGCAGCTTATTCAAATAAAATCAAAACCATAGAGGCGCTTCCTGATGGTGCTACCGTCGCCATTTCTAATGAAGCAACCACCCTAGGTCGTAGTTTATTATTACTGCAGGCTCAAGGATTGATTAAATTAAAAGATGGGGTGGGGTATTTACCAACGACACTTGATATTATTGAAAACCCTAAGAAACTTAAATTTGCAGAAATTGATACACCACAACTAACTCGGACGTTAAGTGATCCTAATATTTACCTTTCCATCATCAATAATAACTTCTCTTCACAAGTGGGATTATTAGCCAAACGAGATGGTTTATTTATGGAAAATACCGATTCTCCTTATGTTAATTTGATTGTTGCCAGAGCCATAGACAAAGATAACGAACGATTAAAAAAACTCGTCGCGGTTTTCCAAAGTGATGAAATTTTGCAAAAAGCGCAAGAAGTTTATAAAGGTGATGCGGTGAAAGCGTGGTAACACGCTATTTTCTAATAAAAAGAGACGATAGATATCAAGGCCTCCCTATTTGGTGGCCTTAATTTTATCTGGATATCGCGAGCCAATTATTATTTTGGACAAACTTGTTGCAAATAACGTTGTGCTAAAAAGAGTGCACTGACATTACGAGCTTCGGTAAAGTCGGGATGATCTAATAAGTCCATCATCTTGGCGATAGGCCAGCGTATTTGAATTAACGGCTCTGGCTCATCGCCTACTAATTGTTCAGGATAGAGATCTTGAGCAATAACAATGTTCATTTTGCTGGAAAAATAAGAAGGCGCCATAGACAGTTTGGCTATTTCGGTTAAAGAGCCGGCACCATAGCCGATTTCTTCTTTTAATTCACGATTAGCCGCTTGTAAAGGGGTTTCACCCGCATCAATAGCCCCTTTGGGAAAACCAAAGTCATAATTTTCGATGCCAACAGCATATTCACGAATAAGGATCAGGTCATCATTGATGATAGGGACTATCATTACCGCTTCCCGGTTAGCGGGTTTCATTCGTTCATAAATACGTTTTTCGCCGTTGCTAAATTCCAGATTAACGGATTGGATCTGAAATAACCGAGAACGGGCAATGTTATCAATATTGAGTATATTCGGTTTTTTTAGTTCTTTCATAACAGCCCCTGATAGGAATAGAGATTAACCTGAATTTAACACATTAATGATAAAATAAATCCAACAATTAGATTTAGCTTTTTAGTGAAAATTGAGTACACTCCGCTACTAAACCCAGTTATTGATTGATTTTTTGGGAGTATTATTATTTATTGATGCGCTATTTTATCTGAAAATGGCATGGTTGGCGGATATAAAATTGATAATATATATAAATTATAACGCAACAACACAAATATAATTCATTGTATTTTAATAAAAAAATAGAACTAAAGAATAGGAATTGCCTTATGTTAGGTGGCATTTCAAATTTGTTATTGTTACTAAGCAACACCAGCATGAGTATGGGGAAAAAATGAGATTATCAGTCATTATATTGGCTATCTTCATGATTAGCCTATTTATAATGGCCGCCTTTCTATTCTTTAAAAGAAGGCGGCTTGATGGCTCATATCATCTTCCATCCCTCGCCAAACCGACTTACCGTAAACTAACACAAGATGATTATGGGGTAATTAGTGACTATTTGTCCTATTTTGGCACCTCTAAGTTTTCTTCTGGGTATTCGTTACAAAACTTTCCTGAAATACCCACTAAAGGTGAAGTCGTTACGACACTGCGTAATATTGTTAACCGGTTTGCGGGATCATCAGAGGGGCTCAATCATTGGCGCTATTACATTGATGCGGTAGAGATCCATATTCCTCCATTACTGGTGCCTTATCTGCAACAAGAAAATGTCCTCGATGTCGTTTGTACTCCTTCTATCCCCATTGTCATTGGTGTGAATGGCCATTTTCTTAAAGATGAAAAATCACATTTTTCTGCGTTAAGTTTAAAACAACTTTCTGAACCCATACTGTCAAATGGCACTTCCACTATCCAGAAAAATGAAGGTGATGCGGCGCATTTATTACATATTCGCCAAGAAACCAACGAAGAGTATCGGTTACATCATTCTTCAGGTTTTTGGAATGGCTCGTTAATTTGCTTAGGGTTAATCTTATGGTTAACGGCATTAATGATGCCACAAGTCTTTCTCCCTTGGATAATGGCTGCGGGAGGGACTTTTCTTGTTTTAGGCTTGTTTCTTATTTATCGACCCATCATCAAATCACGAAAACAAGAAGTACACTGTTTTAAAGGGCGTTTAAAACGCTGGGGACTGTTTGGTAATTTTGATCATGGGCAGGTAAAAAATATTTCGTTGGGGGGAATTGATTTAGTTTATCCTCCACATTGGGAACCTTATATTCAAAATGATATTGATAAGGTGACCTATTTAGAAATGTATCCTAATCATCATGTTATCAAGCAAGGGCCTTATTTATCATTGCATGATGAAGAAAAAAACTATCCGTATAAGCGTTACATTAAAAATATTATCTTTGTTGTTTGTAGCCTATTTATTATAGGTATGCTGTATCTCTATCAACCGTTATCATTATCAATGAAGTTAACTTTTTCATGGATAAAAGAGAGTGAACCTCATTTAGTGACTAACTTTACGGAGTTAGAAACGGCCAAGCTGCATGTAGGGGATATTATTCAGGCCAAAGGTGTCGGAATGTGTTATATGCCTCCAAACCTTTCCAGTAAGAATAATAAAACAATATTTGCACCTTTTGATTGTTCGGGGATTTATTGGAACAACAGCAACCCAATGCCAATGCCTGAGTCTAGTACGATTGAAAAAGCGGCAGCATTATTATATTTGGTTGAAGAGCAGCTACACCCCGTATCTAACAACCGTGTAAACCCAAGCTTAGGTCAAGCTATTACTAAATCTGGCATGAATCTTTTGGATAATTTTGATGGCATTATCTTGAAAACACAAGATTTATGCCCGAGAGAAAATGAATGTATTCGGCTTAAAATGGCCTTGGTAAACCTAAGTAATGTCAATGATTGGCCATCATTAGTTCAACGTGCAGAAAGTGGCAAATTAACAGGAACCAATGTTTTATTACGTGCTGTTAGCGCTGAGGCCTTGGAAAAGCTCGTTGACACCACCACATCATCTTTTATCTACCGAGAAATAGATAAGGCCGCAATACTGTTAAATAGTCCACCACCGGGTGGTGTGCTTTTAATCAGTGATGAAAGAAAACAGCTCGTTGATTATGCTTCAAATACCAATTCTGTATTTGAACCTACACCATTAGAGCAATGGCGAGAATTACAGCGATTATCTGATATTTTATTACACACACCTTTTAATACTGGAGGTGTAATAACGGGGATGGTAATTGATGCGAATGGCACGTTACAAATCTTTTTGCATAGCATGCCTGACTCAATGACCCTGTTATATTATATCGGTAATACGTTATTATTATTCTTCGCTATTGGATTTTTGATCCTGAATTTATTTTTTATCATCCGGCGCCGGCGACAAAATAATCAACGCATGCATAAAATCAGTCAATATTACGAGCACTGTTTTTATCGCCCTCCTCAGTAAGTTCCTTGTTGTGGAAGGCAATGTGTTTACTCTATCGCCTTCATGAAGAAGTTGAAGTTAAGGAGAGAAAGGGATGAGTCAACCATCGCAAGAAAGCGCTGTCCGTTTAGATAAATGGCTTTGGGCTGCACGTTTTTATAAAACGCGTGCCATTGCTCGCACTATGATTGAAGGGGGTAAAGTCCATTACAATGGTGTGCGAGGCAAGCCAAGTAAAAATGTTGAAGTTGGGGCTGAAATACGCTTACGACAAGGTAATGATGAACGGACAGTTACAGTCTTAATGGTGAGTGCACAGCGCCTAGGGGCGGCCCAAGCACAATTGCTCTATTGTGAAACACCAGAGAGTATTGCCAAGAGAGAAAAAATCGCTCTAGCAAGAAAAATGAATGCGTTAACGATGCCTCATCCCGAACGTCGACCTGATAAAAAGGAAAGACGCACCTTACTTCGCTTGAAACAGACAAATTTACCAGGATCGGATTAAACCGCTCCCCAGCAATGAGAGAAGATTATGTCTAAAAAAGACGCTTTATCACGCTTTTTATTTGAAAAAAGCGCGGTACGTGGTGAATTAGTTACCGTAACGGAAACCTATCAATCAATACTTGAAAATCATCATTATCCTGAGCCAGTTCAACACCTGTTAGGTGATTTATTGGTCGCGACAAGTTTGTTAACAGCTACGCTGAAATTTGATGGTGATATTACCGTTCAATTACAAGGTGATGGCCCAGTACGATTAGTGGTTATTAACGGCAATAATGAACAACAGATGCGCGGTGTTGCACGTTTTAGTGATGATGTTAAAGCCGGTAGCAGCTTAAAAGAGATGATGGGCAATGGCTTTATGGTTATTACCATCACACCTAAAAAAGGTGAGCGTTACCAAGGTATTGTAGCGTTGGATGGTGAAACGATAGAAGCTTGTATTGATAACTACTTTAATCAATCAGAGCAGTTACCTACCCGTGTCTTTATCCGCACAGGTCTGCAAGATGGAAAAGCGGCGGGGGCAGGTATGTTATTACAAGCCTTACCTGCGAGTGCAGAACATAGTGCTGATGAGACAGCAGAACACTTTGAGCTATTAACACAACTTACGCACACCATTAAAGCTCAAGAGCTGTTTACACTTGATACTAAAGAGATTTTACATCGCTTATATCATGAAGAAGATGTGACATTATATGATCCACAACCGATAGCATTCCATTGCACGTGCTCTCGTAAACGTTGTGAAGATACATTAGTAACATTATCTAAAGAAGATGTAGCTCATCTGTTACAAGAACAAGGTAAAATTGATATGGAGTGTGAATATTGCGGTGCTCATTATATCTTCACTGAAGAAGATATTAATAATATCAATAAATTATCTAGCTCTAATTTGCACTGATTCGATTTAGCAACGTAAATCACCCTAAAGGACGCTATTTTGCGTCCTTTTTTATTCAACAATTTTTCTGTAGATTTGTGCATTAGTTCTCGTTATTAACATAAAAAAATATAAATTTTCAAAATATTGATAACAATCGCTGTTAATTAGTTGTAACACCTTAATAATGCTCATAGAAAAGCCTATTTATCAGGAGCAAAACTATGAACGTTAAAGGTCTTACCCCTAAGGATCTCGAGCAGTACGGTATTCATGACATTAGTGAAGTCATTTATAACCCTAGCTATGACTTATTATTTGAAGAAGAAACTAAGCCAGGATTAACAGGTTATGAGAAAGGCACATTAACCTCGTTAGGCGCTATTGCTGTTGATACGGGGATTTTTACTGGACGTTCTCCGAAAGATAAATACATTGTTCGTGATGATGTTACTCGTGATACTGTGTGGTGGGCTGATCAGGGCAAAGGTAAAAATGATAATAAACCACTCTCACCGCAAGTATGGGCTGATTTAAAATCATTAGTTACTGAGCAGCTATCAGGCAAACGTTTGTTTGTCGTTGATGCCTTTTGTGGTGCTAATGCAGATACGCGATTAAAAGTGCGTTTTATCACCGAAGTGGCTTGGCAGGCGCATTTTGTTAAGAATATGTTTATTCGCCCTACGCAAGAAGAGTTAGAAAATTTTACACCTGACTTTATTGTGATGAACGGTGCTAAATGTACCAATCCAAATTGGAAAGCGCAGGGATTAAACTCTGAAAATTTCGTTGCTTTCAACTTAACTGAACGCATTCAGTTAATTGGTGGTACTTGGTATGGCGGAGAGATGAAAAAAGGTATGTTCTCTATGATGAACTACTTCCTGCCATTAAAGGGTATTGCTTCTATGCACTGTTCGGCAAACGTTGGCGAAAGTGGTGATGTAGCCATTTTCTTTGGTTTGTCAGGGACAGGTAAAACGACATTATCAACAGATCCTAAGCGTAAACTGATTGGTGATGATGAACATGGCTGGGATGATGATGGTGTATTCAACTTTGAAGGAGGTTGTTACGCTAAAACTATCCATCTATCAAAAGAAGCTGAGCCAGATATTTACGGTGCCATTAAACGTGATGCCTTATTAGAAAATGTCGTGGTATTAGCAGATGGTAGTGTTGATTTTGATGACGGCTCAAAAACAGAAAATACCCGTGTATCTTATCCAATCTATCATATTGATAATATTGTCAAACCGGTATCGAAAGCGGGTCATGCTAAAAAAGTCATTTTCTTAACTGCCGATGCCTTTGGGGTGCTACCTCCGGTAGCTCGTTTAACACCCGAGCAAACTCAATATCACTTCTTATCAGGCTTTACTGCGAAACTTGCTGGAACAGAGCGTGGTGTGACAGAGCCAACACCGACGTTCTCTGCGTGTTTTGGGGCAGCATTTTTATCACTCCATCCAACACAATATGCTCAAGTGCTAGTAAAACGTATGCAGGCTTGTGGAGCACAAGCTTACTTAGTGAATACGGGCTGGAATGGTACGGGCAAACGTATTTCAATTAAAGATACTCGAGCGATAATTGATGCCATTTTAAATGGTGATATTGATAAAGCGGAGACTCAAACTCTGCCTGTATTTAATTTGGCGATCCCAACAGCGCTTCCTGGCGTTAATAGCGAAATTTTAGATCCTCGAGACACCTATGCGGATAAAGCACAATGGGATGTTAAAGCGGACGATCTTGCTGATCGCTTTGTGAAAAACTTTGATAAATATACTGATACGCCAGTAGGGCAAGCGTTAACAAAAGTGGGCCCTAAACGCTAGTTATTGGTTTTATTGATAAAAAATTCCCTGAGATGAAAGACATCTCAGGGAGTTAACAAGAAAACAAAGTGAAATAAATTGTTTGAGAAAAAGTGGCTTTAGGTTGGTAGCCCAACTATGCTGTTACAGGAGGTAAGTCAAACAGCAAGACTTCACTGTCTTCATCACCAACGAAATAGATAATATCTTCATTCGCGATGGCGATGCCATCACTGGTGGTCGCAATAATGTCATTAATTGCTATCTTTCCTTTAACGACTTGCAACCAAACATTTCTTCCTGCTTCTGGCTGATATTGTGCCTCTTCTCCTTTTTTTAGGTTCCAACGCCACAGCGTCATATCTTGGAACACTTTTAACGAGCCATCACGTGCATCTGGTGACAAAATAAGCTGTTTACTCTCTGTGGTATTAAAACGACGTTGATCGTAACGTGGTGTAATACCGGTGGTATCAGGCATGATCCAAATTTGATAAAAATGCAGGCCTTTATCACTATTTGGGTTGTACTCGGAATGAGTGATACCTGTACCTGCGCTCATTATTTGAAATTCACCGGCGGGTACATTTTCTTTATTACCCATACTATCTTTATGCTCAATATTACCTTCAAGCACATAGGTTAAAATTTCCATATCTTTATGAGGATGGGTACCAAAACCCTCACCGGGCATC
The DNA here is from genome assembly GCF_001808035.1 of Proteus sp. HMSC14B05. Taxonomy (NCBI): domain Bacteria; kingdom Pseudomonadati; phylum Pseudomonadota; class Gammaproteobacteria; order Enterobacterales; family Morganellaceae; genus Proteus; species Proteus sp. HMSC14B05. The sequence continues at coordinate 31,596 of NZ_KV791966.1, forward strand.
ACTCTATCTTCATTAATGACGCGTAAGGCGGAAAATCCCATAAAGTTAGCATCGTAATAGCTTGCGAAAGAGAAGGTATGCCAGCTATCTAGCCAACCATGATTAGCGTGGCCTCTTTCATTTGCTTTGCGTAAATAAATCATAATGTGTTTCCTTCTCTGAAGTTGTTGAACACAGTTTACGCAATTAAGCTAAGTAAAAAAGCGGAGGAATTTAATCTGAGGATCCAAATAATTTGAATAAGGGAGCATTGAGTTGATACTGTGCATATATAAAGTATGAGGCTACTATTACTTAGGTATTAATTGAAACTTCTTTCAGGAGGGGGCTTCTTATCTTTTCTTTTAACTAGCTCTGAAGTAAAAATAATCGCTAAATAAGTTTAGATTATTACTTTCTGAAAATGTAAGTGATTAGTTTTTTTATTTTTATTTTTATAAATACATATGTTATTTTGTTTGCTAGATATAGACTACCAAATGAATGGTATGCGCTAAATATATAGATAAAAGATATCATCCCACCGCTAAGTGCAATTTTATATTTTAGAGGTAAGTTTTCGTTGTTGATAAAAACTAATGAAATCAATGAAATAAATAAAATAACTTGAATGTTACATTTTACATTAAACTTTATATTCTTATATTTATTATTTTTAATTAGCTGATCTTTATCATTTTTATTTAGCATATTTATCTTCTTGTTTTTATTGGTTTTTATATTTATTAATGAATGAGCACTAATGTTGTATAAGAAGAAATATCATAATAATAATATGATAAAATGTATACACATTCATTTTTATACTAAAAATTAGGTAATTAGCCTAAATTAGTTTTTCGTTATTAGAAAAATCAAGAATAAAAGATATAAAAATATGGCCTCTTTCTTTACCTATTTCACTGGTTTCTAAAATTTTTTAATATCATATCTATTCATAGATAATGAGCATAAAGTTATTGAAATATATATATATTTATTATATGGATGTTGATATTTTGTCCATTCTAACAAAAAGAAAAAGCCAGCACCCGGCTGGCTAAAGTAAAACACTGGAAGCAATGTGAGCAATGTCGTTCTTTCATATGACCCTGAAGGTGGTGCATCTGAAAGTGACTTAATGATAATAGTTCTCACTATCATTTGTAAAGTGTTTTTTTTAATCAAAACAGAAAAAATAATGCCAATTTCGTTAACTCACTGATTAACGAGTTATTTTATTTTGTTTTTAAAAAAATTATTATAACCAATAAGTTAGCCTATACTTTGTGTGGTTATTTATAAAAATAACGCGCCTACTTAGTCATGTGTCGAGAGATCAATGCTTGGGCACAGGCATAAGCAGAGCTCCATGCCCATTGGAAGTTATATCCTCCTAACCAACCTGTGACATCAACCACTTCACCAATAAAATAGAGACCTGTTATCTTTGTCGCTTCCATCGTTTTAGAGGAGAGATTACGGGTATCAACACCACCTAGGGTGACTTCTGCAGTGCGATAACCTTCTGTACCATTAGGTAAAACAAGCCATGCTTGTAGCAACGTCGTTATTTGTGTAATACGTTCATTGCTAAGTTGAGCCAGTGAGGTATCAGGCAGTTGATTATTTTCAATCATTATCTCTATAAAACGCTTCGGTAGTAGGCGAGAAAGTGTATTTTTTAATAATTGATTTGGCTGTGCTTGTCGTTTTTCTTGTAAATAGCCTTCCAAATCCGTGTCAGGAAGTAAGTTAATGCTCACATTCTCTCCCGGATGCCAATAACTAGAGATTTGTAAAATAGCAGGACCGGAAAGCCCACGATGAGTAAAAAGAATATTCTCTTTAAATTGGGTGCCATTTTCAGCGGTGACAATAGCAGGGATCGCCACACCAGAGAGCGGGCTGAGTTGTTCAAGTTGTGGCTTGTGTAATGTAAAAGGGACTAAGCCTGCACGAGTGGGCAATACATTAAGGCCAAATTGTTGCGCAATTTTATAGCCAAAAGGGGTGGCACCTAAACCGGGCATTGAAAGTCCTCCGCTGGCAATTACTACAGAGGAGGCGGTTATTGTTTTCCCTCCTACCAAAAGAGTAAAGCCTTCGGCGGTTTTCTCTATTTGAGTCACCTCACTACGTAAGCGAATACTTACTTTTCCTTCATGGCATTCTGCGAGTAATAAATCAACAATTTGCTGGGCAGAATCATCACAAAATAATTGCCCTAATGTCTTTTCGTGGTAAGCAATATGGTGCTTTTGTACTAACTCGATAAAATCCCATTGTGTATAGCGAGCAAGTGCTGACTTACAAAAATGAGGATTATCGGATAAGTAAGCTGATGGCTCGATATACATATTGGTAAAATTGCAACGTCCACCACCAGACATTAAAATTTTTCTGCCGGCTTTTTTGCCATTATCTAAAACTAAAACAGATAATCCCGCTTGTCCTGCTAAAGAGGCACAAAAAAGTCCAGCGGCCCCTGCACCTATAATAACTGTATCGAATGATCCCACAATGATGTCTCGTTCTTGGTTGTCTCTGACTACTTAATCAGTGATCTTCGTGTAAAATCAGAGTATTTTGTAGAATTATATGGAGAAATCTGTATTTTTCACCTAAATTCGTATTTGCAAGCAAAAAATTTATCAGAAATTTACTTTTTTTTTATGTTTATTAATTAAATGATATATAAGGAATTATCTTAAAAACCCGTCATTTTCCTTGGTTATCAAATCAAAAAAAGGTTAAATTTCGCTTCCACCGTTCGCATTTGTCGCTGATAATGCGCCGCGTTCATGTCCAACTAACTGGCTTAACGTCTATGCTACATTTGTTTACTGACCTGGAATTTCATACAGGTTTAATGTTGGTTTTAGCACTGATTTTCGTGCTATTTTATGAAGCCATTAATGGCTTTCATGATACCGCAAATGCGGTAGCAACTGTTATTTATACTCGTGCTATGCGTGCGCAATTTGCGGTCGTGATGGCGGGTGTATTTAACTTCCTTGGAGTTTTGCTCGGTGGATTGAGCGTGGCTTACGCTATTGTTCACTTATTACCGACAGATCTTCTGCTAAATGTGAGCTCGGCTCATGGCCTTGCCATGGTTTTTTCGTTGCTGTTAGCTGCCATTATCTGGAACTTAGGTACATGGTATTTCGGTATTCCAGCATCCAGTTCACATACGCTGATAGGTGCTATCATTGGTATTGGTTTAACAAATGCTATCGTGACAGACTCGTCAATCGTTGATGCATTAAACATACCTAAAATGATCAGTATCTTCCTTTCTCTTATCCTTTCCCCAATTATTGGCTTGGTGATTGCTGGCGCGATGATTTTCTTGTTACGTCGCTATTGGAGTGGCACGAAAAAACGTCGTCGTATCCACCTAACCCCTGCCGAACGTGAGAAAAAAGATGGTAAACGCAAACCACCATTTTGGACTCGTACCGCGCTGATTTTATCTGCGGTAGGGGTGAGTTTCTCACATGGTGCGAATGATGGTCAGAAAGGTATTGGTCTTATCATGTTAGTTTTAATTGGTGTCGCCCCAGCAGGGTTTGTCGTCAATATGAATGCTAGCGGATACGATATCACTAAAACTCATGATGCCGTTGTACACTTACAACAGTATTATGAGAAGCATCAACCAGCTCTACAACATGCGATTGAAAATACCCCGGTAGTATCAGCACAAGCTGATCCTAACGACACGGATTTTCATTGTAATAGCGCAAGAACGCCAATTGTTCTCAATCAAACAGAACAAATGTTGTCTGGTATTAGCTCTTATGATGAGCTGAGTGCAGACCAGCGTGCTCAAATGCGTCGCTTACTGATGTGTATTGCTGATACAGCTACGGAAGTTGCTAAACTACCAGAAACTAGCGCCCAAGATGCACGGTTCTTAAAAACATTGAGTCGTGACCTGCTAAATACAGTGGAATATGCACCAATTTGGATCATTATCTCTGTGGCTTTAGCGCTCTCTATCGGGACAATGGTAGGTTGGAAACGCGTTGCGGTAACTATCGGTGAGAAGATTGGTAAAAAAGGTATGACTTATGCGCAAGGTGTTTCTGCTCAGGTAACTGCTGCAGTTTCTATCGGTGTAGCAAGTTATACAGGTATGCCAGTATCAACAACACAAGTGTTATCATCTGCGGTTGCAGGTACGATGATTGTTGATGGTGGTGGGGTGCAGACCAAAACCGTGAAAAATATTGCGCTGGCCTGGATCTTAACATTACCAGTGAGTATTGCTTTATCCGGTGTGCTTTATTGGATTTCACTTTCACTGCTGGTGAATAGCTGATAATAATAAGCATCCTAATAGTATTGAGAAACGGTGACTAACTCGTCACCGTTTTTTTATCCCTATAAAACCTACCAAATAATCATGGCGATCAAGCTTGCTACAGCAAGAATACAAAAGCGACTTACTAGGTAGAATTGTCGATAAATCCGTTCACAACGCATAATCACTTCAGGATCATGGTGGTTAGTATATTGGCGTTGATTTATATATCGAATAAGTCTTAACTGTTTTGAAAATTGACCATGCATAGTGAAAAATCCATTCCCATCGACAGATTGGTAAAGTAATGGATCAGATTGGCGCAATATGGTGAGTAATACCCGAATTGATGAGAAATAACGCATCATATTAATCAGGCAAAGAATACACAACGCCCAAAAGATAACAATGACACTAAACATAATCCCCTCCCTAGAATAGCTGATTCTGAGATGAGAAAACCTTTTGCATTTACATGGAAAGGTTAATTTTTCTCTTATTTAAGTCTAGGTGATATTAAGCAAGAAATAAAAGCGAGTTGTTCAAGTTGTTCGCTTTTTCAAAAAAATGATTAAAAAATAACTCTAATAGGGTGTTTTTATTGTGCCTTGTGCATTATTCACATTAATATGTGGATATTGTCGAAGAACGACTCCTCACTTATTTAAAATGGTGTATATTGTTGTTACCGATAGATGCTTTCTTTGATGGTATTTGCACTAAGTTGTGATCAAGGCAACATCTAACTTTCATCATAAAACGTTATATTTAATGTAAAGGATATAGGCGTAATAGCCTTTCCGACCGATTAATCAGCTTATGGAAGGAGTTTACGATGGCTTATAAGCATATTCTAGTTGCAGTTGATTTATCCCCTGAGAGCAACGTCTTGGTGCAGAAAGCTGTATCTATGGCAAAACCCTATAATGCCAAAGTTTCCTTAATTCACGTTGATGTTAACTACTCTGATCTGTATACCGGTTTAATTGATGTTAACCTTGGTGATATGCAACAACGCATCACTGATGAAACACGTAATGCACTAAAAGATCTCTCTGATAACTCAGGTTATGAGATCCAAGAAACACTCAGTGGTAGCGGGGATTTAGGCCAAGTTCTTGTTGATGCGATTAAAAAATACGATATGGACTTAGTGGTTTGTGGTCATCACCAAGATTTCTGGAGCAAATTGATGTCATCAGCACGTCAACTAATTAATACCGTTCATGTTGATATGTTAATTGTTCCTCTGAAAGATGATGAAGAGTAATCAACTGATTATTTAAGCAAAAAAAATGCCTGCTTATGCAGGTATTTTTTTGTCCAAAAATCCTGATTTTATTAGCCTTTAGTGAGGTCAAGCTTTTTTTTTTGTCTAATTATAAAAAAAATGTCTTGAAGTAGGAATACATTTTAATGATATATTCAATAGGCAAAACAATATCAACCTCACATAAATCCCAAAAATATTCCGAATAAATGAGGTTATGCCAACATCACATTACATAAAAAGGAATAGCTGAATGAATAGATCTGGCTCATTATCTTCGTTTTTAGAAGAGGTAGAAAAATATAACGCTCATCAACCTGAATACCATCAGGCGGTACGTGAAGTTTTTACCACTCTGTGGCCTTTTTTAGAGAAAAATCCACAATATCGTGAACAATCATTACTTGAGCGCTTAGTTGAGCCTGAACGTATTATTCAGTTTCGCGTCTGTTGGTTAGATGATAAAGGACAAGTTCAAGTTAATCGCGCATGGCGAGTACAATTTAACTCTGCTATTGGTCCCTACAAAGGTGGAATGCGTTTTCATCCATCGGTAAACCTCTCTATTCTAAAATTTTTAGGTTTTGAACAAACCTTTAAAAATGCACTGACAACACTGCCGATGGGAGGCGCTAAAGGGGGATCTGATTTTAATCCCAAGGGGAGAAGCCACGCAGAGGTAATGCGTTTTTGTCAGGCGTTAATGACTGAGCTCTATCGTCATTTAGGGGCTGATACTGATGTCCCCGCGGGAGATATTGGTGTGGGGGCAAGGGAAGTTGGCTTTATGGCCGGAATGATGAAAAAGCTCTCGAATAGCAATGAATGTGTCTTTACGGGTAAAGGTTTATCATTTGGTGGCAGTTTGATCCGCCCAGAAGCCACAGGGTACGGTTTAGTCTATTTTACTAACGCAATGCTTAAACGTCACGGTATGTCCCTTGAGGGAATGCGTGTAGCCGTTTCTGGTGCTGGCAATGTGGCACAATTTACCATTGAAAAATGCCTTGAGCTGGGTGCGAAAGTGGTCACCGCTTCAGATTCTGGCGGAACCGTGGTGGATGAAGCTGGATTTACAACCGAAAAACTGGCTCGCTTAACTGAAATTAAAAATAATTATGGTCGTATTGAAGAGTACGCCAAAGAGTTTGGTTTAACTTATCTTGAAGGGCAACAGCCTTGGGCTGTCGCTGTTGATATTGCACTACCTTGTGCTACACAAAATGAATTAGATTTAGACGCCGCAAAAGTGTTAATTAAAAACGGTGTTAAAGCTGTTGCCGAAGGCGCAAATATGCCAACGACCATTGCGGCAACCGATGCTTTTATTGAGGCGGGAGTCTTGTTTGCACCGGGTAAAGCCGCTAACGCTGGAGGGGTAGCAACTTCGGGATTAGAAATGGCGCAAAATGCAGCACGCTTGAGTTGGAAAGCTGAGAAAGTTGATGCTCGCTTACATCATATTATGCTGGATATTCATCACGCTTGTGTAAACTATGGCGGTGAAGGTAAACAAACTAATTATATTCAAGGGGCTAATATTGCAGGTTTTGTTAAAGTTGCTGATGCAATGTTAGCGCAAGGCGTGCTGTAATTTTTTAAGTTAGTGCGAGTGCATAGCGCTCGCTCTGACCGTTTCAATCATTTTCTCTTCCCTCTTAGGCCTAATTTTCATCTGCTATGCTTAAAAGAGTGACTATTTATTTTTAAGCTGGAGGTTATATGGCTACGCAAATTGATTTTACTCTCTCGAATAAAGTGGCTGTTATTACTGGTGGTGCGGCTGGAATTGGCTTATCTATCGCACAGATGTTTATCGAAAAAGGGGCTAAAGTCGCTTTGTTGGATAGATCAGAGCAGGTTGAGCAAGTGGCGCATCGTTTAAATAGTGCGGTGGGGATCTGGTGTGATGTTTCAAGTGAAGAGTCCGTAAAACAGGCGGTACACTCAGTCATTGAAGAGTTCGATCGCATTGATATTCTTGTTAATTGTGCAGGTATTGTCGCTTTAGCTCCCGCCGAATCGCTATCTCTTGAAGATTGGAATAAAACCTTATCAGTTAATTTAACGGGGACTTTTTTACTGTGTCAGCAAGTGGGGCAACATATGCTACAACGCGGGCAAGGTAAGATAATTAACCTCGCCTCTCAAGCAGGTATTATCGCTTTACCAGAACATATTGCCTATTGTGCAAGTAAAGCCGCCATTATCAATATGACAAAGGTGATGGCGCTAGAGTGGGGACCCAAAGGCCTACAAATCAATGCGATATCCCCTACTATTGTGATGACCGATTTAGGTAAAAAGGCTTGGGAAGGTGAAAAAGGTGAACAGATGAAAGCGCAAATACCGGCAAGGCGATTTGCTGAGCCAGAAGAGATTGCTGCCGCGGCTGTATTTTTAGCAAGCGGTGCAGCGGATATGATCAATGGCCATAATCTGGTGATTGATGGTGGATATACTATTCAATAGATAGCGATATTATAATTAAAAAGTTATGGCAAAAGAGGGGGAGACACGCCCCTCTATGGGTTATCCAAAGCACCGTAAAACCCCGTCCTTCAG
>NZ_KV791967.1:0-1453 GCF_001808035.1 Proteus sp. HMSC14B05
GTGTGGTTTTAAACATAATAATATTAACTAGATAACTTATTTTAGCACCAGATGGATAATAATATTAAAAGGTCAATTTATACTGAAAGGGTGAGCTATGAGAGTTAGTTTTTGGGCGTATTATGCGCAAGATAACAAAACCAAAGTTAAGAGAAAAATAGATTTATCATCAATACTGGATGGTGAGATAATAAAAAAATCTAATCATTCTTTGCAATGTGGTGATTATTATATATACATGCATAGTATTGATACAAAAACAATTTTATTCACAAAGACAAATGATTCAGACTTAATTAATAAAATAAATAAAACTAACAACTCCATAAAAGATATTAGAGATAGCTTAGCTGATGATGAGTTATTAGGTTTCCCATCATTTTTATTTATAAATGACGGTATAATTGGATTTGCCTCTTCATTTCTTGGCCCTAAAATTAGAGAGTTACCAGAATTTATGAAAGGTAAAAAGTTATTATCTGAATCAGAAGAACTTATAGTTGAGCCTCTAATGAGAGGCGTTACAAAAGCCGATGCTCTTAACATGAGCTTTATTGGAAGGACGACTCTAAGAATAGAATCTGGAAAGTCACTTACAAAAACGATACTAAGAAATATTGGAGTAGCAAGCGTCTCAGATGAACTTCTTGATGGTATTGAAATTATTCTAAAGCCCAAAAGAGCAAAAAATATCAAAGGAATGACTAAAGAAATTATTAGTAGTAGCTACGGAGAAGTTGATGGAATCAGCATAAAAGCAAAAGAAACCGCAGCAGATTTACTTACTGAATACTACTTAGATGGCAAGGGGCATGTGGGGTGCAATCTGCCGAAAAAGGCATCTAATGCAGAAATAGCTAATGAAATTTACACCGCATTTACTAAAATGAAGCCAATCATACTTGAGAGTTACGAGAACATAAATAACGAACTCTTGCCGTGAAAAATACAAGCAAAAGGAGGAGGTAATGGATAAATTATTGAAAATCACATCAGCAATCCTTTTGTTTATTGTTCCATATATGCTCACTATTCCATTTTACTTTCTGTTTAAAAATTATTTAACCCCTGAGCTATCTTTCGCTCTTCATCGTGAAGCATTAGGGGCGGCGATAAGTTCTTATTCAGGCACCCTTGTAGCTGTTTTAATTGCGGCATTAACGTTTTTACTTGGGATAAGGAACAGTAACTTTTCTAAGTTGCAAAAATATGGGTATATGCTATCAATCGTGACTTTCTATGCATTAACCTTTGTTGAGCTTGGGGCGTTATTTTTCGTTGGCATACTTTTAATATCAAACTTAAACCAACTGCCATTGCCGTCTATCTCTATGGTTATCGCCATCACATCTTTCTTACATTTATGCTTATTAACTATTCAGTTAATTAATTTATCAAATAAGAAATAACCCACCTAGCCCTCCCCGCGAGGGCTTTTTTGTGCCCTCTCCCC
>NZ_KV791968.1:0-20416 GCF_001808035.1 Proteus sp. HMSC14B05
CCCTACTGACGCAATGCCGATTATTATTGAGAATGAAATATCGATGATTAAAAGCTCAGGTGGCTGGATGTGCTGCCATGGTTCAGTTGGTCTGGTTGAGCGTGAAAGCTTATACCGTGGCGCTATGGAAGTATTCTTAATGATGAAGGATGCGGAGAATGAAAAAATATGACCTTATCTATTGTGATCCTCCGTGGGATTACAAAAATAAAGTTTCAAACGGTACTGCTAAAAATCATTATCCAACAACCTCCCTCTTCAATTTAACCCATATCCCTATTCATTCTATTGCATCTGATAACGCAGTTCTTGCCATGTGGTATACAGGTAATTTTGTACTCGAGGCTATTAAATTAGCCGAAGCGTGGGGCTTTAAAGTCCGCACAATGAAAGCTTTTACTTGGGTTAAGTTTAACTCTTTAGCATGGCAACGAATTGATAAGGCTATTCAAAACAGCGAGTTATTTGATTATCACGACCTGTTTGAACTATTAGATGCTGAAACAAAAATGAATGGGGGAAACTACACCAGAGCCAATAGTGAAGATGTTTTAATCGCTACTCGAGGCAATGGATTACAGCGCATCAGTGCTAGCGTTAAACAAATCGTATTTAGTTGTTTAGGTGAACATAGCGAAAAGCCGTGGGAAGTAAAAAACCGTCTGGAACAATTGTACGGTGATGTTAATCGCATTGAGCTATTTGCTCGTGACATGTCACAAGGTTGGGATGCATGGGGTAATCAATGTCCTAACAACAGTATCGAACTTATCAATTCTCATTTTATTTGTAAGGAATAAATATGCCTGATATCGCAGATGATGCTAATGACTTAACGGCTCTACAAATCAACACCGCATTAGCAAACAGAGAGCCACCAGCAAAAAGCTTAACGGGATTTTGTATCTGGTGTCGTGAAGAGCCTGTAACAGAGAACAGCGCTTACTGCTCTAAAGAGTGTGGTGATGATCACGCTCAGTACAAAAGGAAAAACGGCTAATGATTATTTTACTCACATTATTAGCTGTGTACTTATGGCTTGCTGGGTATCTGTTTTCAGAGTCTAAGCACGAAAGCGACAATATAAAAGATATTGTGGCCAGACTGTTTTACTCCACAATCTGGCCTGTTGTCGGTGTGCTTTACCTATCGTCACTACTTGCTTATAAAACACTTGGCGAAGAATGACAAAGCGTTAATCTTTCTCTTTTATCCATTCATCCACCATATCCGCCCACTCTTGTAACATCTTCCTACGCTGTTCAGCATATTCAGCCTTGTTGTAAACAGCTCTAACACCATTTTGAACGTGTGCTAAACATTTCTCTATCCAATCTGAGTTATAACCTGCTTCGTGCAATAGCGTGCTGGCTGTGCGTCGTAAATCGTGAACAGTAACCGGTTCGAACTCAATACCTTTTTCATTTATACGTTTTACAGTTCCGTCAATCACGTTATTCAATGCAGCATTAGATAGTGGCTTTTTAATATCATATCGACCAGGCATTAAGTAATCGCTTCCCATAGCACAAACTTTCATACCGGTTAAGATATCCATTGCTTGGTCAGAGAGATAAATAACGTGCTCTTTTCTCCCCTTCATTCGCCCTTTAGGGATCACCCATTGTCTATTTTTAAAGTCTATTTCATCCCATGTAGCATGAATAAACTCAGACTTTCTGACTAATGTCAGCAAGACAAACTTAACGGCCAATTTTAAGGTTGGATAACAACTATAGTTTTCTAATTCACGATATAAGATACCGATTTCTTTCGGCGACATTGCCCTTTCTCGTGCCTGAAAAGTCCCTATGGAAGACGCTTTTATTGCATCTGCTGGGTTACTAATTTCATAACCTCTATCTATGGCATAAGTAAAAACAGAGCCAACAATCTCACGCACTTGTAATGCGGTCGCTTTTGCGCCCCTATCTTTTATCTTTTCACACAATGCTCTAAGCCTTGGTGTGGTGATCTCTTCTAGCTGAAGCTTGCCGAATACAGGATAGATTTCTTTTTCAATAATTGCTTCTTTCATGGCCCTTGTAGAGTCGGCATATTGAGCATCATTAAGGAAATTGACGGTATAGTCTTTGAATACCGTCCCTATTTTTTTACTCTCAATACCGTCACGTTTCTTTGAAGCTGGCGATATACCTGCGTTTAGTAGCCTTTTTGCTTCAATTAATTCGGCTCTTGCTTCTGCAAGCGTGATACCGTCAGCACTGTATCGACCAAAAGTAACCGTTTCTCTCCTTCCATTAAAACGATAATCATATCTAAATGAAATAACACCACTTTTTGTCACTGCAACGTATAAACCATCTCTGTCAGACACTTTATAAAGCTTGTCTTGTGGCTTTAAACTTCTCAGTTTTGTATCGGTCAGCATGCTATAACCTCAATGCTGATACCGTCAAATAACAGCAAATTTATGACGGTATCAGTGTCTTAATTTTATAATTTATTTTTTGATACCGTCTCCTATACCGTCATTTTTTTCGGTTCTTGTCAACCATTACTAACCATAGAAAACAAAAAAGCCACCAGTAACTTACTGATGGCTCTTGGTTTTTTAACCTTTATCAACTATTGCTGATAAACGTTATTTTATTCCCACTCAATCGTTGCTGGTGGTTTTCCGCTGATATCATAAACCACGCGAGAAATACCATTTACTTCATTGATAATGCGATTAGAAACACGGCCTAAGAAATCGTAAGGTAGGTGTGCCCAATGTGCAGTCATAAAGTCTACGGTTTCCACTGCACGTAATGAAACTACCCAGTCGTATTTACGACCATCGCCCATAACACCCACTGAACGGACAGGTAGGAATACTGTAAATGCTTGGCTGACTTTATTGTATAAATCGGCTTTATGTAGCTCTTCAATAAAGATAGCGTCAGCACGACGTAGTAAATCACAATACTCTTTCTTGATTTCACCCAATACGCGCACCCCTAAACCTGGTCCTGGGAATGGATGACGGTATAGCATGTCGTAAGGTAAACCTAACTCAAGTCCGATTTTACGCACTTCATCTTTAAATAGTTCTTTTAATGGCTCCACTAAACCTAACTTCATATCTTCAGGTAAGCCACCTACGTTATGGTGTGATTTGATCACATGCGCTTTACCTGTTGCAGATGCGGCTGATTCAATCACATCAGGATAGATTGTGCCTTGTGCTAGCCATTTGACTTGCGGTAATTTAACCGCTTCTTCATCAAAGATTTCAATGAAGGTATGACCGATAATTTTGCGTTTTTTCTCCGGATCGTTTTCACCTTTTAACGCAGTTAAGAAACGATCTTCAGCTTCAACATGGATAATATTGAGGTCAAATTTGCCTTTAAACATCGCCATAACTTGTTCGGCTTCGTTAAGGCGTAATAAGCCATTATCAACAAATACACAGGTTAAGCGTTTACCAATGGCACGATTTAATAATAATGCGGTAACAGAAGAGTCTACACCACCCGATAGCGCGAGAATAACGTGATCGTCGCCAATTTGTTGTTTTAAACGAGCAACAGTATCTTCAATAATCGCCGCGGATGTCCATAATGCGTCACAACCACAGATATCTAACACAAAGCGTTTTAAAATGGCTAAACCTTGATGGGTATGGGTAACTTCTGGGTGGAACTGTACACCATAGAAACGCTTCTCTTCATTTGCCATAATCGCAAATGGGCAAGTTTCAGTGCTAGCAATAGTGACAAAATCAGCGGGAATAGCCGTAACTTTATCACCGTGGCTCATCCATACATCTAATAAAGGTTTGCCATCTTCACTTACGGAGTCTTGAATATCACGGAACAGTTCGCAGGTTTCGCGGATCTCAACTTGTGAATAACCAAATTCACGCTCACCTGAGACTTCAACATCACCGCCTAATTGCATAGACATAGTTTGCATGCCATAGCAGATACCTAATACCGGCACTCCCGCATTAAAGACGTATTCCGGAGCGCGTGGGCTATTGTCTTCTGTAGTACTTTCAGGGCCACCAGACAGAATAATACCATTGGGGTTAAATTCACGAATTTGTTCTTCTGTAACATCCCATGCCCAGAGTTCACAATAAACGCCGATTTCGCGAATACGGCGAGCAATAAGCTGTGTATATTGCGAACCGAAATCAAGGATAAGAATGCGATGATTATGGATATTTGCTGTCATTTGTGGTGAATTCCAAAACAAATAAAAAGTCATTAAATTGAAAGGCTTGTTAACATTTTCTGTTTTCAAGCCTTTCTCGAATAATTACATACCTAAACGATAGTTAGGCGATTCTTTCGTGATAGTCACATCATGAACATGGCTTTCCTGAATACCCGCACCACTGATGCGAACAAATTCAGCTTTGGTATTTAATTCTTTGATGGTTGCACAGCCTGTTAAGCCCATACATGAACGTAAGCCACCCATTTGTTGGTGAACGATATTTTTCAGTAAGCCTTTATATGCCACACGACCTTCAATACCTTCTGGTACTAATTTGTCTGCTGCATTATCAGTTTGGAAATAACGATCTGATGAACCTTTAGACATTGCGCCTAAAGAGCCCATACCACGGTAAGATTTATAAGAGCGACCTTGGAATAGCTCGATTTCACCCGGAGATTCTTCTGTGCCTGCAAACATAGAGCCAACCATCACACATGCTGCTCCAGCGGCTAATGCTTTAGCAATATCACCAGAGAAACGAATACCACCATCGGCAATCACCGGAATATTGCGATCTTTTAGTGCTTCAACAGCATCAGCAATCGCAGTGATTTGTGGAACCCCAACACCTGTTACGATACGAGTGGTACAAATAGAGCCAGGGCCAATACCCACTTTAACAGCACTCACACCTGCATCCGCCAGCGCTAAAGCCCCTTCTGCGGTTGCCACATTACCCCCAATAATAGGTAAGTTTGGATATAAAGCGCGAGTTTCACGAATACGCTGTAATACCCCTTCGGAATGACCATGTGAGGAGTCGATAAGAAGAACATCAACACCAGCTGCCACTAATGCGGCGATACGCTCTTCGTTACCTGCACCAGCGCCAACCGCAGCACCTACACGTAAACGACCATGCTCATCTTTACATGCATTAGGCTTGCGTTCTGCTTTTTTGAAATCTTTAACGGTGATCATGCCTTTTAAGTGGAAATGATCATCGACTACTAAGGCTTTTTCTACGCGCTTCTCATGCATTTTTTGCATAACAACATCACGCGCTTCACCTTCTTTAACGGTAACTAAACGCTCTTTTGGCGTCATTACCGCAGTGACAGGTTGGTCTAAATCAGTGACAAAGCGAACATCACGACCAGTAATAATACCCACTAATTCATTGTCTTTAGTCACTACCGGATAGCCAGCAAAACCATTACGCTCTGTCATTGCTTGGACTTCGCGTAAAGAAGTTTCTGGTGTTACTGTGATAGGATCCGTCACAACACCGCTTTCATGTTTTTTAACACGACGAACTTCTTCAGCTTGGCGTTCGATAGGCATGTTTTTGTGGATAAAACCAATTCCACCTTCTTGAGCTAATGCAATAGCTAAAGATGCTTCAGTCACAGTATCCATTGCAGCAGAAAGCATAGGCACATTTAAGCGAATTGTTTCAGTCAGTTGAGTAGATAAATCAGCAGTATTAGGAAGGACAGTCGAGTGTGCAGGAACTAACAAAACATCATCAAATGTAAGTGCTTCTTTTTTAATTCGTAACATAGCAATATCTCACCAAGGCGGCTTTTAAGAAATGGAAAATATTGCCGCGGCATTATACACACCGTAATCGGTTGCTTCTAGCTTTTTTTGAAAATTTTTATTGATCCTCTGGCTAACTTAGGTAGTATCAGTCAATTAAGTCTTTGTTTTAAAATTTGATCTGGCTCACATGACTCTACCGATAAACAATAATATTTTTACTGTTAGCCGTCTAAATAAGACCGTTCGCCAGTTATTAGAAATGGAAATGGGTCGCATTTGGATCAGTGCTGAAATTTCCAATTTTACTCAACCTGCTTCTGGCCATTGGTATTTCACGTTAAAAGATACCCATGCTCAAATTAGAGCGGCGATGTTTCGCGGTCAAAACACAAAAGTCACTTTTCGCCCTCAACATGGTCAGCAAGTATTAGTACGTGCGACTATCACACTGTACGAACCCCGTGGTGATTACCAACTGATTGTCGAAAGTATGCAACCGGCGGGTGATGGATTATTACAGCAGCAATTTGAGCTTTTAAAACAAAAACTAAGTGCTGAAGGTTTATTTGATGCTCTTCATAAAAAACCACTACCAACACCTGCTAAACAAATTGGGGTGATCACCTCCTCAACTGGCGCAGCCTTACACGATATTTTAAATATTCTACGTCGTCGTGATCCCTCATTACCTATTATTATTTATCCCACAGCCGTTCAAGGTGCGGAAGCACCAATGCAGATAGTCCATGCCATTGAGCTGGCTAACCGTCGTAAAGAATGTGATGTGCTAATTGTCGGCCGAGGCGGCGGCTCATTGGAAGATCTCTGGGCATTTAACGATGAACGCGTAGCCCGTGCTATTTTTGCTAGTGATATTCCTATTGTCAGTGCCGTGGGTCATGAAACCGATGTGACTATTGCTGATTTTATTGCCGATCTTAGAGCGCCAACCCCTTCTGCCGCCGCAGAGCTAATTAGTCGCAACAAACTTGAGCTATTACGCCAATTGCAGTCACAGCAACAACGTCTTGAAATGGCGATGGATTATTATCTAGCAAAAAAATTACGCGCACTAACACAACTTCATCATCGCTTACAACAACAGCATCCACACTTACGCCTTGCTCGCCAACAAAATGTATTGGCTACAACTAAACAGCGTTTAGTGACCAGTTTTCAGCGCCTTCTACAAACAAAACAGAATCAACATACTCAGCTACAAAAACGCCTTAATTACCAAGAGCCAAGCCCTCAAATACAAGCACTACTGCGCCAACAACAACAGTTAATTTATCGTATGAGAGAAAGTATTTCACAACAGCTTGCTCGTCAACGTGAACAATTTGCAATTAGCTGTTCACGTTTAGAAAGTGTGAATCCTCTCGCAACCCTTTCTCGCGGTTACAGTATTAGTGAAGTTGCTTCAGGTGACGTACTGAAAAATACGAAACAAGTTAAAAAAGGTGATACGCTAAAAACGCGTGTTGAAGATGGCTGGATCACCAGTGAAGTGATAAATACACAAAAAATATCTGTTAAACGTAAACCAGCCCCCAAGAGCAAGTCATCCATTTAAACCATATACATGGCAACCATAACAACGGCATCTTAATGATGCCGTTTTACTTGGTAACGATGGATAGCAGAAAACGCTTTCGCCCTGCTTTCAGGGTATATTACCGTTTATATTAAAAACGAATTTCTCCACCAAACAGGAAACTTCTGCCTCTAGCCGTTTGTTTATTTTGTCCCTGTTCGTACATATCTGGCGCTGAATTACTTCTATCAAGTGCATTTGAATAATTTTTATTCATGAGATTATGTATCGCAAATTTTAATGACACATTTTTATTCATTTGATAGTTAGCGTACGCGTTGATCACGGTAGGGATTTTTTCTTGTTCGACCATGGGAATAGTGCCTGTATCAAAATCAAACCCTTCAGCTGAAGCTTTACGACTTTTACCGGTAATTTGAATGATGGTGCCTAATTCGAGAGATCGGTCATCGAATAACCTCACACCAGCATCAATCGTTGCGTAGTATTTGGGAAGTTCTGATGCAGGACTTTGCCCAAAATCCCCCATCGCAAGAGAAGTGGGTTGTGAGGTGCGCTCATTGCTATAAGAAAGCGTGGTATAGAATACATCAGCATCATAGTTTACTTGTAGTTCATAACCTCTCATCGTGACAGGATCAAGGCTATTTGTGTATAAATAGATATTTCCATCGTATTCCATGCCACTGTAGTCATCGTCAGTAAAAGTGCCATCGATTTTACAGCGTTTACCCCCTTTACAAACATTATAAGAATCACTGGAAATATAGTTTTTAACTTTAGTATGATACCAAAGTGCTTTTAAGCGAAAGCTGTCTCCGGCAACAATTAAATCAGGGCGATAACTATTAAAACCTATTTGGAAAGTATCCGCTTTCTCACTTCTTAAAAAGGGGTTCATCGATGCCCCACCTTCATTAGCAAAGAAAATTTCCTGTGGGTTCGGCGCCCTTGTCGTATGGGCATAACTGATAAATGGTTCAAATTCAGGGATAATTTGTGCAGAAAAGAGTGCTCCCGGCTCCCACGCTTTTTCGTGGCGATTAACATTCATCGCACCTTCAGGAAAACACGCTGCTTTGGGATCACAAGCGGGTTTATATCCTTTAATATGATAATCCGTATAGTTTAAATTTAATGCGAGGGTATAAATATCGTATTCAAATTTTATTTGTGAAAAAAGACTGCTGATGTCGTTTTTTCCTTGCGGAGCAAATACATTGTATTCAATCATATTTTGTGATTGCCATGGATCGCTCGAAGGAGCTGTCACTTCTCGATTATAATCAATCGACATCAGTTTAGTGCCTAATGTTAGTGCCATATCCAGCTCATGATAATTAAATCGACTGGTATTTTTAGCGACAAGTGCATTGGAAATATTTTTCGCATGCCCATTGCGTAATGACATTAAAGAGTCACCGGCAAATTTTTGTGAAGCTTGGCTTCTGCTCAATAATATTTCACTATCAAAAAGATCGTTTAGCGGGGTATAACGATATTTAGCATAATAATCTTGGCTCTCTATGGTTCTTCGATTAAATTTATTATTATAAAACCGACCACTTAATTCTATTTCATGAGAATCATTAGGTTTAAACGATATTTTTGCTAATTCAGAATGTGGCTTTTGGTTAAAGTCTTTAGTGGTTGCAAATTCATGACTATTAAAACCTGCCCCATTTTTATAAGAAGATTCAATATTATGTCCACTTATGGCAAACATAGCGCCAATATAACCATCATGATTAAATATCGGCTGTTTTCCTGCAATCGCAACCATACCGTTATAACCTAATCCATTAGTCCCTCGAGCCGCTTTACTTCTTATTCCCCAACGATGATTAGAAAATAAAACATCATCAATACCTATTGTTTTAAAATTAGCACTCCCCGCTAACGCATTAATACTATTTTCACCATCTTGTTGACCACGAGAAATATCAATTTGCACAATAAAGTTAGGATCGATCATGCTATTAAACTGGTTGTATGGTTGTCCACCATGCGCATATTGGCTAGGTGACGTGCTATACATCGTTTGTGTCACCCCATCAATCATCATATTGACTCGACCAAAACCACTTAATCCTCGGATATTAACCCCAATCCCCGGCTGACTGGCATCCATTTGGGTGTAAGTTCCCGGTGTAGATCGTAATGCTTGTTCTACCGAGCTAAGATTATTGATTTCACCAATAGCGCTATAAGCCCCCGGCTTAGCTAACGCTTTTTGCTCTGGTGTTTGTTTTTGTGCCGATGAGACTTTTAAACTACTAAATTGAACTGTTTTTTCCGTTTCAGCCGCAAACACCAGAGAATGAATACCAGAAAATAGAATACAAGAGCCAAGTATTTTCCTTGTTAATTGAGTTTTCATAATAAACCTATTCTTTGTTTTATTTAAATAGGCTCACTTTGCTTTCTATAAGCTAAAAGTTATTTAATTTAATAAATAACGATATTGTTATTATTGTTTTATAAGATAAAAATTAATAGCATTAACCCTGTCTCTCATTAAAGAGAGACAGGTTAATCATTAAAAATTTAAAAGGCTTGGTTTAATTACTTGATATTTTGTGTCTTAAAATAAATATCAGGCTGCTCTAACATTAAAATAAAGGCATATTCTCTCGCAGTATCACGTAGACGATTAAAACGACCGGATTTACCTCCATGTCCTGCACTCATATCGGTTTCAAGCAGAAGTAAATTATTATCTGTTTTTAATTCACGTAATTTAGCCACCCATTTTGCCGGCTCCCAATATTGAACTTGAGAATCATGTAAACCTGTAGTGACCAATAAATGAGGATAGGCTTTAGCCTCAACATTATCGTAAGGGCTATAAGATTTTAAGCGGAAATAAACATCTTTATCTGCAGGATCACCCCACTCTTCATATTCACCTGTTGTGAGCGGAATAGAAGCATCCAGCATGGTTGTCAAAACATCGACAAATGGTACCTGAGCCACAACACCACGGTAGAGTTCAGGTGCCATATTGATAACGGCTCCCATAAGTAATCCACCAGCACTACCGCCCATCGCGTAGACATGTTTGGGTGCACCATAACCTTGGTTAATAAGGTATTTTGTGGCGTCGATAAAGTCAGTAAAGGAGTTGACTTTATGCTCCATTTTCCCTTGGTTATACCAGCGTTTGCCTAATTCACCACCACCTCTAACATGGACAATGGCATATACAAAACCTCTATCTAATAAACTTAAACGGGCAGAGCTAAACGAGGGGTCAATACTGCTGCCGTAAGAGCCATAACCGTAAATTAAGATTGGATTTTCGCCTTTCTTAAATAAGTCTTTACGATAAACCAGCGATACAGGCACCTCTACACCATCTTGTGCTTTTACCCAAATACGTTCACTTTCATACAAATCATGCTTAAAGCCTTTCACTTCCTGCTGTTTAAGCAATTGTTTTTCTTTGGTTTGCATATTCCATTGATAGGTAGAAGAAGGCGTGGTCATTGAGGTATAACCAAAACGTAACTCTTCACTATCAGCTTGTGGATTGACACTTAGCCATGCCATATAGACAGGATCATCAAAAATAATATTTGTTGATTGTCCTGTTTTCCAATCAATTTGGCGTAATGACACTAAGCCTTGTTTGCGCTCTTCAAGCACTAACCAACGATTAAACAGTTCGAAGCTTTCCAAGTCTACTTCTGGCTGAGGAGCAATTACGGTTTGCCAAGGTGCATCGATAGAGGCCGTTTTATAAAGACCATATAGCTCACTTTCATGATTAGAGCGAATATAAAATTCACCTTTAAAATGATCGATATAATATTCTCGACCTTCTTGGCGAGGAGAAAAAACCACCATGGGTTTTTCTGGTGCATTGGCATCAATTAAACGATATTCAGAGGTTGTAGAGCTTGCAATAGTGACTAGAATATAATCTTCTGATTTGCTTTTTTCCATCCAGGTATAAAAACGATCATCATTCTCTTCAAAGATTTTCACGTCTTGTTTTCTATCACTACCGTATTGATGGCGATAAATTTGGTATGGCAATAAAGTTTGCGGATCTTTATCTACATAGAACAGTGTTTGGCTATCATTTGCCCATACTAAATTCGCTGAAATATTGGTTAAAACATTCTCTTGCCATGTTTTATCTGTCAGATCTTTATAAGCAACTGTATAGTTGCGACGTCCTTCTTTATCTTCAGCAATAGCAATACGTTTGTTATCTGGACTAATGGCTAAATCACCTAATTGATAAAACTCATATCCTTTAGCTCGTTCATTGCCATCAACAAGAATTTCCCATTCTCCATCACTTCCTATTGGTTTGCGTTGATAAATAGGAAAGTCTTTACCTTCTTGGTAAATGGTTTGGTAAGTATAGCCATTATAATCATAAGGCACTGAGGCATCATTTTGTGCCATACGCTCAACCATCTCATTATAGAGCGTATTTTCTAGTGTTTTGCCCGCTGCCATTACTGACTCAGTATAAGCATTTTCAGCCTTAAGATAGTCAATAACTTGTTTATCTTTGCGTGCATCATCCCTAAGCCAATAATAATTATCAGTACGAGAGTCACCATGTTCTGTCATCACATGGGGGATTTTATTCGCTTTCGGTGGCATCATAATAACGTCCTTCTCTGTTTGAGCCATTGTCGGTGTTGCGGTGATCAAGATTGCCATCATGGCACCTGTTAATCCCTGCGTCACCGTTTTTCTTGTCGCGGATAACATGTTTAATTCCTTGTTATGTTAGGATTATAAAGTCAATGTGGAAAATTCAATTGCCATTTCAATTGTTATTTGACCATTAAAAAGCAGTTCTTCTGGAGGCTTTGGTAATGGCTGAGCACGCTTAATAACACTTTGTGCCTCTTTATCTAGTGAGCGCACACCACTGCTATTAATCAATTCGCAGGCTATGACATAACCTTGTCCATCAACAATAAAACGCACTTTAGGTGCTCCCGTACGCCCTTTTCTTTTCGCTTCTTCAGGATAAGCTTTATAACGATTTAAATGACCTTTGGCCTTAGCTTGCCATAATGCCAAGGCATCTGCTTCTTTATTTGCATCACTATCATAATTTGCAGAAATATCGTTAGCCTGTTGTTTCGCAACAGAATGACTTGTTGAGGGCGCGGATAAACTCGATACATTTTCACTGACAATAGGTGAAGGTTTGGTTGGTGCAATTGAAGGGGCAACCTTAACTGAGGTCTGGTTTTGTAGCACTTTTTTCGGCTTTTCAAGCAAAATATCTGCATTTTCATTAATAATAAGATTGGGTTGTTTCTCCGCAATCTCTTGCTGCTGTTTTTTTTGGCTGGCGACAGCCATTTGCTGATCAACACCGACAATCTGTTTTTCTTTATTCACCGCTTGGACGTTTTCACTTAAGCTAAGCATAACAGCCGGTGCAGGTTGATGGATTATCACCGGGCGTTGTTGCGTGATATAGAAATAACTAATAACTAAAGTAAAATGAAATACTATTGATAAAATAAAGCCTGAATATCGACAAGGCTGTAATTGCGCCATTTGGTTAACGGAAGAAGAGATCAACATATGCGTATCATCAATAATCAAGGATGGGCTGCAGGGGTTATCCACAAATAATCGGCATGTTCAGAGGTAATATCGCTACCTTCTTCTGCCATGATAAGTACCGTGACTGTTTCATTAGGGGCTAAATCTTTAATATGTAAAGGTACACCCATTAATTTAGTGGCATGAAATGAGCCGGCAATCAACAGTGCGGGTATCGGGGCATTTAATAAACTTTTTGCCATTGCACGATCACGCAGTTGTTGGATCACGGTCATTTTTTCAATTTGTGTTTTATCAAGTGCACCACCATGAGAAAGCTCAATAGTTTTACTAATAAGCTGACGAACAGCAGGTTGCGTTGAATATTCACCTTCAATATTAGGTGGATTTTTATATGCATTTGTAATATCACTGCGATCGATATTAGCAGCTAACAATGGATAATCTGCTTGTAGCCCTTCTTTAATCAGATTGCCATACCCTTTCCAAGACCAGCCTTTATTCCAATTAAGTACAGACATTAAACGTTCATCACGTAAATATTGTGAGCTAGAGTAACGTTTTTTCGTATTATCAACTAAGTTTTGCTGATCTGGCGTCAACATCTCTAATAAAACCGCACCTTGAGGACGTTTATTGGGAAGTTGTGTCATTAACCAATACTCAATCTCATGGTGATATTGATTGTCATGTTTTTCGCCAACAATCACCCGCGACTGGCTGGCTAATTGAGTTAATAGCGCATTAGCTGTGATTGTCTTTCCTGTACGCGTATCAATAATATTGGCTGATGTAATAATAGCGGGAGTTGTACTAGGTACGGTGTTTTTTTCTACTGTACTACATGCGCAGACAGTAATAAGTGAAACTAATAACAAGAACCATTTAGATATTGAAAAAAACATATTAACCTTATAGTTATATTTACTTATTTTTAATATAGGCTTATATTAATATTAATAAGAATAATTATCAATATCATTGTTATAATTATTTGTATTTAATGTTGACGGATTGATACCGTAAAATAAAAACGCCTTTTATTAAAAAAGGCGCTTTGCTTAAAGTGGTTATTTTAATCAGTTTAGCGATTAGCGTTGAGATTGTGTTTGTGCTTCAACCACAGCTAATGCCACCATATTAACAATGCGACGAACAGATGCAATTGGCGTTAAAATATGGGCAGGCTTAGCAACTCCCATTAACACTGGACCTACCGTTACCCCATCGGAACTAGTGACACGTAATAAGTTATAGCTAATGCGCGCCGCTTCCATTGTTGGCATCACTAACAGATTAGCTGAACCTTTTAGTGGGCTGTCTGGCATAATATCGCGACGAATTGACTCAACTAAAGCAGCATCAGCATGCATTTCACCATCAATTTCTAATTCTGGTGCGCGTTGTTTAATAAGCTCTAACGCTTTTCTTAATTTTATGGATGATGGGCTGTCAAAAGAGCCAAAACTTGAGCGGGATACTAATGCTGCTTTTGGCTCAATACCAAAGCGACGAATAGTATCTGCCGCCATTATAGTGATGTCAGCAAGTTGCTCAGCGGTAGGATCTTCATTTACATAGGTATCAGTAATAAAGGTGTTACCACTCGGCAGTAATAGTGCATTCATCGCCCCTGCAGTATTAGATCCTTCACGTAAACCAAAAACATTTTTATATATTTCAAAATGTTCCGAATAACTTCCCACGGTTCCACAGATCAAGCCGTCTGCTTCCCCTCTACGTACCATAATTGCGCCAATCAGTGTTGGATTACCAATAACGGCTCGACGAGCTTGTTCTTGCGAAACACCACGACGTTTCATTATTTGATAATATTCTTGCCAATATTCTTTAAAACGCGGATCGTTTTCATTGTTTACAACTTCAAAATCTCTACCCGCTTGAATATGTAAGCCTAATTTCTGAATACGCATTTCAATCACACTAGGACGACCAATTAGGATCGGCTCAGCAAGTCCTAAAGTGACTAATTCTTGAGTCGCATGCAGAACGCGGTTATCTTCCCCTTCCGCCAATACAATGCGTTTTTTCTCTTTTTTCGCTTGAGCAAAGATAGGTTTCATAAATAAATTCGTTTTATAAACGAATTCATTGAGGTGTTCGATATAAGCGGCGAAATCTTCAATTGGACGGGTTGCCACACCTGAATCCATTGCAGCTTTTGCAACGGCAGGCGCAATTTTAACAATTAAACGTGGATCAAAAGGTTTTGGAATAATGTATTCTGGGCCAAATGACAGTTCTTGATCGCCATATGCGCTAGCAACCTCTTCATTTTGTTCTGCCAGTGCCAATTCAGCAATTGCATGTACACAGGCAAGTTTCATCTCTTCATTGATAGCGGTTGCCCCCACATCCAGCGCACCACGGAAAATGAACGGGAAACAGAGAACATTATTGACCTGATTAGGAAAATCAGAGCGTCCGGTACAAATAATCGCATCTGATCGTACCGCTTTGACTAACGGTGGTAAAATTTCTGGCTCCGGATTTGCTAGCGCAAGGATCAGCGGGTCGCGTGCCATTTTTTTCACCATCTTTTGGGTCAGTACCCCCGGCCCTGAGCACCCTAAGAAAATATCGGCATCGTTGATCACATCATCAAGTGTGCGGCTGCCGTTATCTTTAATCGCATAAGCCGCTTTAGTTTCTGCCATATTGGCTTCACGGCCTTGATAAATAACCCCTTTTGAGTCACAAACAACAATATTTTCACGCTTTAACCCTAAAGCGACAAGAAGGTTCATACACGCGATAGAAGCAGCACCGGCACCTGAAACCACTAAGCGAACTTTATCAATATTTTTACGAACAATACGTAACCCGTTGATAATAGCGGCCGTAGAAATAATTGCCGTACCATGCTGATCATCATGAAAGACAGGGATATTCATTCTCTCACGCAGTTTTTGTTCAATATAGAAGCATTCCGGTGCTTTAATATCTTCTAAATTGATCCCACCAAAAGTCGGTTCTAATGAAGCGATAATATCAACCAATTTATCAGGATCGGTTTCATTCACTTCAATATCAAATACATCAATGCCGGAGAATTTTTTAAATAATACGCCTTTACCTTCCATCACAGGTTTACCTGCTAAGGCGCCAATATTACCGAGTCCTAAAACAGCCGTACCATTAGAGATAACGGCAACCAAGTTACCTTTCGCTGTAAAGCGATACGCAGCTAAAGGATTAGCCGCAATTTCAAGGCAAGGAGCCGCAACACCCGGTGAATAAGCTAATGCTAAGTCACGTTGTGTTATTAGTGGTTTAGTTGGTGTCACTGTGATTTTGCCAGGATTAGGGAATTCATGAAAATCCAATGCACTTTGTTGTAGTTTGTCTTCCATCTTCATATCCTTTGTATCAATAGGGTAAGGGCTTGGTTAGTATAATGGTAATAGCTCGTTAAATCATGATGGTATCGACACTTTTTTCAAATTAGTTCATCTCATTTATTATAAACCGCTCATACCTATTTCTGGGTATATTATTAACCCAGTTTAATTTCATTATGGAAATAAACACGAACAGAAAAAATACAATCTTTGTTTATTATTTATCTATAACTAAATTAACTCTTAAAATAATTAAACTTTTTATATTGTTTTATAAATCAATAACTATTTTTACTTGTAGTTGCATTTTAATATAGTTAAAAATTAACTTAATACATTGTAATAAAAGGATTTATCTATCATTAGAACTTTTATTAGTCGTTTTGGTTATTTTCTTTTTTACCCGTAACAATAATTGGTGTAATATTGCCAACCGTCAATTTTATTTTCTTATTGTTTTAATAAGATATCTGATTCTAATTTTTATTCCTTATTTGGAATTTATTTTTTATTTTCTGCTGTTGAAAAGATTACGCATATTATTTTTTAGGGAGAGGGGTTATGCCTAGCTACTCAATTATGATAGTGGATGATCACCCTATCATGAGATATGGATTACGGCTATTGTTAGAGCAAGACAAGGAATTTATTGTAGTAAGCGAAAGTGGCAATGCTCAAGAAGCAATCACCACAGCAAAACAGTTAAATCCTGATCTTATTATGATGGATTTACACCTTCAAGGACGCTCTGGTATTGATATTATTCGTTCTCTGCGTCGCTGTGGTTTAACATCTTATGTATTGGTGTTATCAATTTCAGATTCTCGCAATGATGTGTATGCTGCATTAGATGCTGGTGCTAACGGTTATTTATTGAAAGAGTGTGAACTTGATATGTTGCTACTCAGTTTACGTAAAGCGGTGGTTGGGCGCCCCGTTTACAGTGAAAAAGTTTGGCAATATATCCAATTAAGACAAAACTATTCTGATCCGCTATCTGCGTTAACAAAAAGAGAACTTGATGTCCTTCAAGAAGTGGCGGTGGGAATGAAAAATAAACAGATTGCCGAAAATCTGTTTATCTCAGAAGAAACCGTCAAAGTACATATTCGTAATATCTTAAAGAAACTACAAGTGACATCACGTTTAGCGGCGAGCCTTATCTTAATTAAGCATCAGCACTAAACGAATTTACCCCGACATTAAGTCGGGGTAATTAAGTTCTTAAGGAAGCCATTTTCTCACTTTAGAAAATCACTCAATAGGGACAGGATAACTTAATACTTTGAAGTGATTATCGGGTAACTTTTCAATTTTTAACTGATAAAGCTCTCGATTGATACCGTTAATCACTATATCCAGTTCACTAAATGCTGACTGTACATCACTATTTCTAGCCCAAGCAGGAATATCTTTGACACCATAATAAAAATAGATAGTACTTTTATCTGAATCGATAGGTTGTATCTCTTTTATTTGGCTAATAAAAAGGTGTCCATAACAAAAATCTTGATATGGTTGCCAAGCTTTTCGTCCTTTCTCGCTTAGAGAGAACACCCACTCGTCACCATCGACAGTTTGTTCAATTAAGCCAGCATCCATTAATGCATTCATTCGCTCTAAAACCCATGGAGCATCATTTTCATTACTGTAAACGGGCCATTTCCCTTCGCCTAAACACAATAAATAATCACTGTTAAAAAATGCCTGTAGGGCTGTTTTATACTCATCAACCTTTTTGCTGTCTTCATCTTCATTAGCCCAGCTAAAAGTAGAGAGTAAAAGCAATATAAGACTCAGTGAAATACTTTTCATATTTTCTTTTACCAACGGAAATCTTTATTTCTATTACTCTACGTTACACAATTCGTTACACTTAGGTGACAGGTTAATATCCAATATATTTTATAATGTAAATAGGATTTTTCACTACAACAAAACCTGCTACTTTGGATCTGTATAACACTTATACGTATTGATACCAATATTACGTATTGTCATATAAGGAAAATATCATGTCTACTACTAACCTGACATACACGATGTACGGCATAAAAAATTGCGATACAATCAAAAAAGCACGTAAATGGCTAGATGATAATCATATTCCTTATGTTTTTCATGATTACCGTAAAGACGGTTTGAAGGAAGCATTATTACTCACCTTTACAGAAAATTTAGATTGGCAGACATTGGTGAACAAAAGAGGAACAACTTGGCGTCAATTATCTGATGAAGAAAAAAATACTATCACTGATGTGAATGCAGCCATTGCACTTATGCTTGATAAACCTGCCATTATTAAACGTCCAATTTTAGTCTCTTCTGATAATCGTTTTATGGTAGGTTTTAATGCTAATGATTACCTGACTTTTACAGGAGCCTAATTTTTATGTCCTGCCCTGTTATTGAACTCGCACAACAACTTATTTCTCGACCTTCCGTAAGCCCAGATGACCAAGGTTGTCAGCAACTGATCATCGAAAGATTAGCACCTTTGGGCTTTACCATTGAAAAAATGCCTTTTGGTCAGACCGAAAATCTTTGGGCATGTCGTGGTGGTGAGGGAGAAACCCTCGCATTTGCAGGACATACCGATGTTGTGCCTCCTGGCGCTAATGCATTATGGGATAATCCACCTTTTGAGCCGTCTATTCGTGATGGAATGTTATATGGCCGAGGTGCCGCCGATATGAAAGGCTCTCTCGCAGCCATGATTGTCGCGGCTGAACGATTTGTGCATGCTTATCCGCAACATCGTGGACGTCTTGCTTTTTTAATTACCTCCGATGAAGAAGCCGATGCGCATGATGGTACCGTTAAAGTGGTCGAGTCATTAATATCTCGAGGAGAGCGACTTGATTATTGCTTAGTGGGTGAACCATCAAGTCAGCATCAACTCGGCGATATGATAAAAAATGGCCGACGGGGTTCAATAACAGCAAATGTCACTATTTATGGTACGCAGGGCCACGTTGCTTACCCTCACCTTGCACAAAACCCTATTCATATGGCTTCACCTTTTATTCACGAGTTAGTGAATACAGTATGGGATAATGGCAATGAGTATTTTCCCGCCACTACCATGCAAATTGCCAATATTAATAGTGGAACTGGCAGTAATAATGTGATCCCAGGTGAGTTATTTATACAGTTTAACTTTCGTTTTAGCACCGCTATTACAGATGAAGAAATTCGTCAACGTACTGAAGCATTACTACAAAAATATCAGTTGCGTTATCACATTTCTTGGTCTTTATCTGGGCAACCTTTTATCACTGGTGAAGGAAAATTACTGGATGCGGTACGTTATTCAGTAAAACACTACACCAATATAGAGCCAACGCTTTCAACTAGCGGAGGCACCTCCGATGGACGATTTATCGCCCAAATGGGTGCACAAGTTGTTGAATTAGGGCCAATTAATGCCACCATTCATAAAGTAAATGAGTGTGTCAGTGCTGCTGATTTACAACAACTTAGTCGCATCTATCAGCGGATCATGGAGCAGATTATTTTATGATAACCCCTTTAATGTTAACGGGTCGTTCTACGGATCATTTAGTGACTTTATCAGAGCGACATCATTTACAGTTTAATGCGACAAAAGCCTTTTTAGCGTTACAACAACAAGCGGCCAAAGCGGGATTTAAATTAATGCCTGCCAGTTCATTTAGAAGTTTTGAACGTCAATTAGCGATATGGAATGGCAAATTTGAAGGCACTCGCCCTGTATTAGATGCTGAAAGTCAACCTATTGATATTCAGACATTATCAGAAGGCCAACGCTGCGAGGCGATATTAAAATGGTCTGCATTACCCGGAGCAAGTCGCCATCATTGGGGAACCGAAATTGATTTTTACGATCCTTTCCGTTTACCTAATGGGCAATCATTGCAATTAGAACCTTGGGAGTATGAACAAGGGGGCTATTTTGCACAACTTAATGACTGGCTGACTGAAAATATGTCAGCTTACGATTTTTATCGCCCTTTTACCAATAAAGAGAGTTATATTGCCTATGAGCCTTGGCATATCAGTTATTTGCCTCTCTCTTATGAAGCTTCGCAGGCCTATACTATCGATATCCTTCGCGCTGTTTTAGAAGAAGAGCCGATTTTAGGTAAACAATGGCTATTAGATAACTTAGAAACGGTTTATCAACGCTATATTGTGATACCAGAATAATTAGATTTTATCCAAAGCACCGTAAAACCCCGTCCTT